>JACPRP010000018.1 GCA_016189905.1 Chloroflexota bacterium
ATCGGTGCTGGGGCATCGATTTCGGTGGCAACGCCCACTACGACCTGCCGCGCAGCATCGCTACCGGCTCGCACCAAGAAAATTGATCTACCACGATAATTATGCGGTCGGCAATCTCGATCAGATCATCGACAATCTGACCGCCGAGACGATCAACTTCGAGTACGGTCACCTGGATCGGTTCACCTCCGCCTCGATCTTGCCGAGCGAATCGTATTGCTAGGACAGCACCGTCACAAAGACAGCACACGACACAACCAATCACGACTATGCTGATACCCATAGTGCACACGTTCCTGGACTCATTGGTGCAAACGAGTACCTGTATGATAACCGCGGAAACCGACCAGCGCCGACGGTCGCATATGACATTTGAAGGCTTGACATAAGCGGACGTGAGCATAACGGCGCTAACGGAAGAGAGCCAATGAGTGTTATGACGCGCGGTTTGTAAGTGCGTAGCGTCGCGAACGCACAAGCTGGATGACATGGGATAAAAGTCACAGACCCGGCCCAACCGCTGCTGTTACAATCATCCTGGAAAGAAGCTGTGAGTTGCATGAATGAACTGCATGAACGTGAGAAGAGCCGGGTCACACGATCCGGGCGCTGCCAGCCATGTAAGCCAGGTCAGAGTGTGACCGAACAGGAGTGTCGATCCAGTGCGCAAAGTAGTGATAATCGTCGGCAACGGAAGCTTCAATAACCTCGTTCTCCTTTGCACTTTGATTGCCGGGCTTGTATCCGCGTTCGATACGCAGGTGCGCGTGTTCTTCAGGGACGAGGCGCTGCTCAAACTGACCAGGGAACGCATCGGCGACGTGAACTTCTCCGAGGCATTCAAAGGCATGGAGGGAGAGGCGCTGGAGCGGCTCCAAACGTCCGGATTTGTCGATCTTCAAGGCTTTTTGCGGCACGCCAAGGAACTCGGCGAGGACGTCAAGTACTATGGTTGCCGTTCGTCGCTTTACATAATAGGTGCCACCGAGGCCGATCTCATCCCTGAAATCGACGAAGTTACAAGCGTTTCGCGTTTCCTGACGGAGGAGTTTGTCGATGCGGACAAGGTCCTCACCTTTTAAGGAGGAGCAAATGAACAGAAACCTGCCGGTGCAAGCGCACTTAAACACATTGGATTCTACACCGGTCAGCACCAGGCTGCTGGATCGATACGTATTGCCGAAGGTAGCGATGATACTCATAATGATCTCTGTAGCCGCGGGGTCATGGCTGAGTTTGAGCGGGATCGGCGCCGCGGAAGCTGGCCTGATCGCGGCCAAGTGGGTCCACTTTCTAGCGCTGTCGATCCTGGTCGGGGGCAGCCTCTGGGGCGCCATTTATGCGCGGCGCAGCTATGAAGAGCATGGCATCGAAACACCACCTCTTTTCTTGCGCCTGGAGTTCCACGGCTTCGCGACCATCCAGCTCGGCGCGGCGTTCGCCGCGTTGGTCAGCGGCGCCTATGTCCTGGCGAAGTATTCAGCCCTGGTCGCCGGCGGCAACCCTTCGTTGTTCCGCTGGCTGATTGTTCTGCAGGGATTATTGTGGCTCGGCATATTTGCCGCCGTCGTGATCGACCGGGCAAAGATGAAAGCACCGACGAACGACTGGCTGAGGCAGAGCCAGCGATGGCTCAAGCTTATTGCGCTGCTTGCGATGCTCAGCCTTCTAGTAACCGCGTTCGCGGACGTTATCCCCCGTGCAGGCTTAGATGGCCCGGCCATCCTCGCTCGTTGGGTTCATCTCGGTGCGTTCGCGGTCTGGTTTGGCGGGGCGATCTGGAACGTGTTCGTGGCCGTGCCGGCGGCGCGTCGCTCGTTGAGCTTCGAGACTGTGTTCGCCGCCGCGAGCCAGCTCGATCAGTTTCGAAGGGTCGTCCGTGTCGCGCTGCCACTGGTGGTGGCCACCGGGCTATTCCAGGCATACGGGTGGATTGGCCTCGAAGTTTCGGCGCTCGCGTCGGCCCCGGTTGGCATAGTAATACTAATCAAGCTGGCTCTGATCATCTCGCTCGTCGGCATCTTCCTGGCGTGCCCGATGTGGCGGGCCTGCTCGCCAATCGCGGGCGTCTGCGATATCACCGACATCGATCCAACGCCTGACGCAGGATCGAGGACGGCCAAGGAATCTCCTGAGCTGGTAGCGTGAAGGAACTTTGCGACCGAAACGTGCCGGAGATGACGGATTGGGGGGACAAAGCTTGAGCGAGACGTTAAAGATTGACCGCGCGGAGATAGAGGTGACGGTCGACAACAAAGGAATCCCTTGCGCGCTGGGGATTTTCAAGGTTATGCGGGAGATGGAGAGGATCACGCCAGGACGGGTTATCGAGATCATCAGCACCGACCGGGCCTCGAAACGCGATCTGGCAAAGTGGACGAACCGTGTCGGCCACCAGATACTGGCCGTCGACGAAGAAGGAAACGTCCTCCGCCCCATCCTCCGCATCTTCATTCGGAAGAAGCTCTAAGATCGGGCACTCACCCGGGATTCAGCCTATCTTCAAGCATCTTTTTGCGGAGCAACTCTGTTTCGCTTTGATTCACCTGGCCCGAACGCCCGTCTATCACAACGCCGTAAACGTTGCGGGCGGCTAGCTTGGACACGAGGCCACAAACAACGTCGTAAGCCACGCGATCAGGGTCTCTCTCCAGGGGGTCTCCATATCCACCGCCGCCGTCTCTAACGGGAGACAAAATATCGAGCTCTCTGAGCGCCTTAGGCGGGTGGCAGGAAGGCAAGAGAAGGTGCTCGGCCTGTAGCTCGCCGATCTCCTCGAAGCTCGTGACCGATTTACCCTGCTGCCACACCTCCGAAATGTTGCTGTCCAGCGCCATTCTCACTTCTCTGATCGCCGACGGATACCCACCAAATATGCCACGGTTGACCGGCGAGCGGCGCCCACTTCCTTGAAGGCCGATCTCAAACTTTTTGGTGCCGTAAATCGCGTACACCATCTCGATGCCGACGCCACCCCTGTACTTGCCTGGGCCTCCAGAATCGATCGCCTGGCGTCGACCAAGGTGCAGCAGCGGGAAGCTACTCTCTAGCACCTCGACGTCGGCAATATTCGACGTGGGATTCATCATCTCGCCGCCGGTATCGACGCCATCCCTGTATGGCGCGGCACCACAGCCTGACGCAAACCCCTCCAGCAGCACGCCCGCCACCACGCTACCGTGTTGACTGATGCCGCCGAAGCTCACACTGGAGCCGGATGCGCCTCGCCAGCCAGAATTGACCTCCTCGATACGTTCGGCAGCGAGAAGCATTCTCGCGATGCAGGCGTGAGCGGTTGAGGTGACCATCGTCCCCGCGGATTTCACGCCGCAAGAAACGGCCGCCGGATAGCGGCAATTCACGACGGTTCCTTCCGGCGCGATGAGCGTCACCGGCCGGAGCATTCCGCCGTTCCAGGGGACATCCCAGAACAACTGGCTGGCCAGGACGACGAACAGGCTGCCCCAGGTAGCCGGCAATGTGGAGTTCAGGGACCCGGCGTTTTGCCGACTGGAGCCGGTGAAATCGAAGGCTACCTCGTCGCCCTTCTTCGTCATCGTGCACACAACTTTGTACGGTCTTTCGGTCAGGCCGTCGATATCTCCATAGATGCGGGAGCGCCAGACACCATCGGGAAGCGAAGCGAGCTTGGCGCGCACCATCTTTTCGGAGTCCTCGATGATCCGCTCGTTGGCCGCCTCGACAAACTCGAGGCTATATTTCTGGACCAGCGTGAGCAGTTGCTTGGCGCACACATTGTTGGCGGCTATCTTCGCCTTGGTATCGAGGCCGACCAGATGAGGGTCGCGCGAATGCCCACAAACAGTGTTGAAGATCTCGGGACGGAAGCGGCCCTTCTCGATGATCTTGAGCCCCTTGATAGAGAGGCCCTCCTGCCAGATGTTAGTGGCATGCGCGGGATTTCCCCCAGGCGAGATTGCGCCAGTTTCTGGCGTGTGCATAAAGCTGCCACACCACGCGATGCGCTTACCGTTATAGAAAATCGGCTTGATGATAATCATATCCTGCAGATGCTGGCCGCCGACGTAAGGATCGTTGAATAGCAACTGGTCGCCGTCGTGAATGCCGGGGTCCTGCTCGTACCATTCGATGGCTTTGATCACGAAGTCACGCGCGCCGGTGCAGTGGAGTAAAATGCCCGAGGCGGTCAGAACCGGGGTGCCATCAGACATATAGAAAGAGCAGAGTGTTTCGCCGCCCTCCGCGACCATCGCCGAGCCGGTGACGCGACGAATCGTAATTCTGCCCTCTTCCAAAATATTATAAAGGCGGTGGCGATAGATTTCATACTTGATGGGATCGAGCGCGATCGTGTTCTGTGTTGCCATAACCTGTCCTTCCCCACGACGTTACTGCATATGACCAAGAAGCATTGTGCACCGGTGTCCCGGTCACACGCCAGGTGTTACTGGAATATCAGCCAACGCATTATACCCTATCTGTCAGGCAGCTACAATGGGCAAGCCGGCATGGGCAAGCGGGCAAGCCGGCGTCTTGACAAACAGGCGATGGTCCCACATAATAGGCTTACGCTAACAGCCAGGGAGGTGAAGCCATGGGTGGCCCTACGCAAGCACTGGTGGACTTCGTGCAAGCAAGCCATTTCGACGATCTGCCGCAGGAGATGGTGCATGAAACGAAGCGGATTCTCCTGGATTCCATTGGCGTGGCGATCGCGGCATTGAAGACAGACAAGGGAAGATATGGTCTGGATATGGCTAAGAGACTGGGGGGCCCGGCTGAGGCCTCGATAATTGGCAGCAGTCTCAGGGCATCGTTCGCCGGCGCCGCCTTTGCTAATGGCGAATTGATAAATGCTTTGGACTACGACGCGATGATTTTCCCCTTTAATCACGCCCCGCCAGCGGTGATCCCTTCGGCGCTCGCCATCGCTGAAATGGCCGGGGCCTCCGGCAAGGACCTGATTCTGGCCACCGCGCTCAACTGTGAGCTTTCGACGAGGCTTTCGGCGGCGGTGCGAGGTCGGAAGAGGGATTTCACGACGCCAGAGGGGTCAGAACTCGGCAAGATCGCGGGCACGAAAGACGCGGTTTCTCCGTACAGCCTGACGGTGATCGCTGGTACACTCGGGGCAGGAAAGATCGCCAGGCTCGATCCGTCAAAGATGGCTTACGCGACCGGGGTAGCTGCCCAGTTTGCGCCTTTGCCATCGCTTAACTGGCGATACGCCGTCCGGATACCGATGGCCAAATATCTGGCAACCGGATGGGCCTCTATGGCGCAGGTGATGGCGGTTACTTCAGCCGAGATGGGCTGTACCGCCGAAACCGGACCTCTGGATGGTAATCTTGGAATGTGGAGATTCTTTGGCGGAGATGTCTGGGACCCTGACGCGCTGACAAGGAATCTAGGCCGCGAGTGGATGGTCCCAGGAGCAGTGGAGTACAAGGCGTACCCCTGTGCCCTCCTTTTCTCCATCGCGCTGGATCGTTTCATCGAGATCATCGAGGAGAACAATCTCACGCCCGAGGACATAGAGAAGGTCTCGATCAAGACCTTTCTCTGGGTAGCATCCCAGAAGCGTTTTATGGCCAAGGAGATCGTGGACCATCTCGCGGCGCAATTCAGTCTGCCTTATGCCATCGCGGCTGCCGCCCACCGTGTCAGTCTTGCCGAGTGGCAGGACCCGGAAAGGCTCACAGATCCGAACATATTGCAGTTTATGGATAAGGTTTTCGCCGAGGCTCACCCCGACTATCTCAAAGTCTCGCGTGAGGAGCCTGAATCAAATATGACCTCGGTCGAGGTCGTGGCAAAAGGCAAGGTTTTCAAGGGCGAGGGCAAACATGCAAGAGGCTTCGATCTGACAGATGAGGACCTGGTGCAGAAGTTCAGGACGAACGCCACAAAGGTCCTTCCTCAAGCCAAAGTTGAGAAGGCAATCTCTATCTTCTTCGAACTGGAAAAGGTGGAGAGCGTCACCGAGCTTGTGGGGTGTCTGACCCCATAATGCACAATCAGGCCACATTGGCGGGAATGGCCCTGCCAAACCTTCCCGCTATACGGGATCCCGCGCGCGGGATGCCTCACATAAGGGGGATTCAGGGGGATGTCCCAGATCCCCCGCCCTGCCGGGGCAGTAAGCTCGTGGCCGACGTGGTTGTATGTCGTTGTCCAGTGAACATGTCAGGTTAACGGTTCAGTGATTTTGTCATCACAAAGGGCCGACGCCAAGGATGCTCTGCTGTTGGCCGTAGCACGCCATCCGCGTCCTTCCTTACCAGCTTCGGCGGAGCAGCCACCCCAGCTTCTTTTTTGCTGGGCTGGCTGCTCCTGTTCGTCGATTCGCTCCGCCGGCCGGCGTGCTTGGTTCGCAAGACGATACCGTGCTCGCTCGGCCCCTCATGCGCGATACGCCTGCCTTGATAATACACGGCTAGACTGCCATCCATCCCCTCACGAACCTCGACCCTCGCTTTGGCGTAACTCCGCTCTCTTGGTCCAGGTGGAATTGAGATTACCCTCCCCTCTAACTTGACTGTGTTGTCATTGGCCACCGTCCGTCGGTACTTGAAGCAGAACAGCTCCTCCAGCTTGATCCCTTTGGGTAAGGCGCGGTAGGCTGATCCTGCTTGGGCAGGTTCAACCCCAAACCGCTTGTTGTGCTCAGGCAGCAGCTTCCACAACACTTCGTTTGCCTCCTCCAGCGTCCTGGCTGCGACTAGGCGCAATTCGCTCACCAGCCGATCCTGGAATGTCCCCCACAGCCTCTCTATCCGTCCCTTAGCCTGCGGGGACAATGCCAGGATCGGCTGGATCTCTAGTTCCTTCAGCAAACGCCCAAACTGCGTCGGCTCCTGTTCCCCCTTAAGCTCTTCCTCAATGCTCAGCTGGCCCTTACGCCCGTACACGAAGATGCTGTGACGATCCGAGTACATCGCCATCGGCAAGCCATAACGAACGGCGATCTGCTCAGTTAGCATGAAGTAGCCCTGTGAGTCCTCCTGTAGGCGGAACAGAGCGTAAGGAACCTCTCCGGTGGCATCATCGATGGCTCCCACCAGGGTTAACCAAGGGCCGCGGCCCTCCAGCCAGTCGTGTCGGCTCCCGTCAATTTGCAACATCATTCCTCGTTGTGCCCGACGCTCACGTCGTTGACGATGCTTGGGCGCACGGCGCTTCCGTGGGCTCTTGATGCCTGAACTAACCAATATCCGCCGCACCGAGGGCCTTGATATCTTGATCTCTTCCACCTGCTGAAGTTTCTCAGTGAGGTGGGTATGGTTGAAGCCAACATACTTGCCCTGAGCCAGCTCGAGAACCTGGGCCCGGACGGTGGGGGCCAAAGTGTGGTGTGGTTTCCGGCCTCGATTGCCATGTGCAAGCGCCTTTGGGCCAACCCCTCGGTATTCCGCTAGCAGCCGCCGAACGTGTCGTTCACTCAACCCCATCACCTTTCCAGCTTCGACGGCTGTCAACTCGCCACGGTCAACTTGGCCTAGAACCAGTGCTCGTTTCTGTTCTTTTCTGTTCAAGGTCACAAACTCCATAACTTAATGGTGCCAGATTTACTGACAATCTAGCCAACAACCCTGACAGAATCACTGACCAGTTATACCCTGACAGAATCATAGACCATCCACATGGCCGACGTGGTTGTATTGACAGACAACCCGCTAAGTGCTATATTCCCCTCAGACCACATACTATCTCGGTAAGCAGTCCCATCGTCTCGGTCGATAGCGTCGACCTCATCGTAGCGGAAAGATGACCCTGAGTCAGGGCTAGCTGCCAATGTCGCCCCCGGAATCCGCATTGTCGCGTTGGATAAGCTTTGAACTCCCAAGTTAACGTTGCCACTCATCGTGTCACTCCTAACACTTATAAGAAGTTCTCATCGAGAATTGAGTAGGTCGAATGTGTACCACTCACGCGAAGGAGGATCGTTATGTTCGGGCTTTCCAATTGGTCGATGCACAAGTCATGGGATCTCATCACCATCTTCGTCTTAGTCGCGTTGGTGGCGAGTTGTGGTCAGCTAGCAGCGACACCTACGCCTATCCCGTCACCTACGCCAGCCCCGGCACCGAAGGTTGCGCCGACAATGGAGACTACACCCCAGGCCAAGGAGGCCAAACCCGAGGCAAAGGAGGCCAGACCACAGGCGAAGGAACCAGCAAAAGCGGTGAAGGGTCTGCTCAAGCTCAAGGTGCCATTCACATCCGTAGCCGGGACCAACTCGATTCCGTGGATGGCCAAGGAAAAAGGGCTATTTGAAAAGTATGGTCTAGACGTCGAGCTACAGTACACACCTCAGTCTCACACGGTACCCGCGGCGATGATGTCCGGCGAGGTAGTCATAGCGCAGGGGTCGGGAGATGCGACAATCAACGCTAACCTCGCCGGCGGTGATTTCGTCTTCCTGGCGGTGATGGCCAACGTACTTACCTTTTCAATGTATGCGACGCCCGAAATAAAGCGTGTCGAAGACCTCAAGGGAAAGGTGATAGGCGTAAGCAATATAGGCGGAACGGTCGAGTATGGCGCTCGCTGGGTGCTCAAGAAGTATGGGCTGGAGCCCGGCAAAGACGTGGCCATTGTGGCAGTGGGCGGTAACCCCGAAGCGATCGCCGCTATGAAAGCGGGTGGCGTCCAGGCAGGTATATTCGGTGTACCTAATACCGTCAAGGCCAGGCAGGCGGGAATGCACGAACTGGTTGGTTTCTTCGAGTTAGGCGTGCCCTATCCGATGGTCTCGGTCATAACAAGGAAACCGTACCTGGCCGCTAATGAGGAAGTAGTAAGGAATTTCTTGAAAGCGTATTTAGAAGGCATCGCGGTGGCAAAGAAGGACAAGGAGTTCGCCAAGAAGGTGATAGGCAAGTACTCTCAGACCGAAGACCCGGAGGCCCTGGAGGAGACCTACGAATACTACATAACCAAGATTTTCCCCAAAGCGCCTTACCCGAAGACAGAAGCGATCCAGGCCGTTCTGGACCAAATTGCGGTGCAGAACCCAAAGGCAAGTGAAGTGAAGCCAGAGACCTACATCGACAGCCGAATCTTAAAGGAGTTGGACGAAAGCGGCTTCATCAACAATCTATATCCGAACTAGCCCTGGAACAGGAAATATGACAGGAGGAATCAGAGCACGCGTGGCAGAAAGATGGGTTACCACTGTCTGTGATAGATGTTACGTAGGATGTGGGATCAAGGCCCACGTCGTCGACGATGTCGTGGTGGGTCTGGAAGGCGATCCAGATAGCCCTCAGAACAGAGGGCGAATGTGTGCAAAGGGGAAAGCCGGGGTAATGGCCCATTACAGTCCTCATCGACTGATGACACCTTTGAAACGCACGAATCCGGAGAAAGGATTCGGCGTCGACCCCAGATGGCAGGAGATATCGTATGAGGCAGCGATAGACACGATCGCCGACAGGCTGCGGCGGATTCAGGACCGGCCGGAGAAGCTCTATATCTATGCCTGGGGGTATCATTGCGACCTGAGATCCCTTGGCACGGCGCTTGGGACCCCCCACATACAGTCGGCAGGGGCGCACGAATGCGGGAAGTCCATTCACGTCATCGAGCACATGGCCGCTGGTGGCTTCCATCAACAGGTCGATTTGCATTACTGCAACTACGCCCTTTACGTGGGAACACAGGGAGCAGTCGCATCACGGGCCTCTTTCGTCCACATCGCCCGCGATTTAGCCGATGCTCGGGCTCGGGGCATGAAGCTGGTGGTGGTCGACCCTGTTGGGAACTACGCGGCCGCCAAAGCCGACGAATGGGTGCCTATCCGTCCTGGCACAGACGCGGCCTTTGGACTGGCATTGATCAACTTGCTGCTCAACGATTTGGGCATTTACGACGCTGAGTTTCTCAAGAAGGGCACCAACGGTTCGTACTTGATCGGGGAGGACGGGCGCTACATTCGGGATCGCGCCACAGGAAAGCCTCTTGTTTTCGATCCGGTTGACGGCATCGCCAAGGCGTATGACGATCCCAGCATCAAGGACTGGGCGCTCGAAGGCTCCTTTGACGCCCAGGGAAGGCAAGGGGCCCCGTCATTCGTCCGCCTCAAAAGGCACGCGGCCAAGTACACCCCCGAGCTCACCTCAGAGATCACGAGCATTCCGACCTCGACTATCAGAAGAATCGCTCAGGAGTTCGGCAAGGCAGCTCAGATCGGGAGCACGATTCTATTGGAGGGCCAGCAGTTCCCTTTCCGTCCCGCCGCTCTCGATTGGGCGCGAGGGCCACAGGGGCACAAGCACGGGTTTCACCACTCCTGGGCCCTAAAGCTCGTGAACATCCTGATGGGCAACGTCAACGTCCCGGGGGGAATCCTCAGCACAGCCGTGATGGGGAAGCACCCGTTCGAATGGGCGCCAGAAGGCGGCGTAGATGGTATGCTGACCCACGCCGGGTTAGGGGCGGTGATGCGGACGCCATCGCCTACGTCGTTTCCTGGGCGGCACCCTCGCGCGCCAAAAAGGATGGACATATTTGAGCTCTTCCCGCTAGCTCCCCATGGCACCGTGCTTTTCCCGGTCGTTGGGGCTGAGCCCCAGAGGTTTGGCCTAGATTACGAGATCGAGGTCTTCTGGCACAACCCGAGCAGCGTGGTGTTGGGCGGCTACGCAGACTTAAGATTGGCGGAGAAGTTTCTCAAGCGGATACCTTTCGTTACCGGATATGCCTTCGAGCTCGATGAGACCAACGAGGCCTTCGATGATATTGTCCTACCTGTGCCCAGTTATCTTGAAAGGCAGGACGTAGGAGATGGGGGCACCTTCCAGGGAGCATTTTCGATGCTATCCACGGTTGGACAGGATGACTGGTATTACCAGATTCGACAGAAGGCCGTAGAACCAGCGAAAGCTTTGATGCATCCCACCGAGGTTGCAACGGAGGTCGCCGACCGGCTGGGGATACTGCGCGAGCTCGACAAGGTTAGAAATCGCACGCTGCGGTTCAAAGAGCCGCACCTGCTCGATCCAGAGCGGAAACACTCTCTGGACGAGATCCACGATCGTTTGATAAGATCGCTGTTTGGCTCGGAGACGGGTCTGCAATGGGCCAAAGAGCACGGAGTAGTGCGCTATCACCGCAGCGCCGAGGAAGCGTATCCGGGGCCAAGCATGGCAGGCTCAAATATGAGGTTGCCAGTGTACCTGGAACACTTCGAACGTAAAGGCGAAGATCTCAAGGACGTTATAGATGGAATGGGCTTGGAATGGGATTACTCCGACTATCAGCCGCTTCCGTCCTGGATGCCCTGCGATGCGTTCGAGGCAAGGGGGAAGGATGGCTACGACTTCATCACCGTCCACTATAAGCTGCCTTTCACCTATGGCGCCTTCGCTAACGAGAACCCCTGGATCGATGAGATCTGTGAGCGAACGCCCTATACCTACCCGGTCCTCGTAAACGATGGTGTGGCTAAGAGCAAGGGCCTTCGGGATGGGGATGAGGTTTGGCTAGAAACTCCGGTTCACAAAGTAAGGACGAAGGTCAAGCTGACGGAGTGCATACACCCTGAGGTGGTAGGCATCGCGGGACACTTTGGCCACTGGGCTAAAGGCATGCCCATTTCCCGTGGCAAAGGGGTGGCCTTCAATCCTCTCCTGCCCCATGATCTGGACCATATCGACAAGGTCTCAGGTGCGCTCGACAACTGCGCGCCTGTGAGAATCTCGAAGGTGGAGTAGTAATGATGCAGCCCATGGTCGGGCAGACACTTCCCCCACCGACGTGCATTATTGACAAGTGATCAATTAAGTGCTACATTCCTGTCGAACCACGCAGTTTTGACATTACAGAACAAGTCGTTCTAACCCAGACAAGTTGTACTTATCGAGCGATGACGCTCACGATACGTGTTTCCTCTACGATGAGTGGCGATACCAAGGCAATGTCGCCCGAAGCTTAAGCAATCGAGTTCTCCGTTTTACCGTTAGACCGTCGCGCATGGCTCCCTGTCCATCCAGGTTAAGAGCTGTCCTAGATTCCAGGCTGTCAATCACGATCTACCAATAACGAGTCGATGTTGAGGAGGTCAGCCGTGGTCAAGTGTTGGCACTGGTCAAGCAGGAGAACATTGGCATCGGTAATGGTCGCCATCTTTATCGTGTTATTAGTCGGCTGCAGCCAGCCGTCGCCCACTCCGACCCCAACGCAGGCACCAAAAGCGGCTCCACCAAAAGAGGCCGCACCTGCACCGAAAGCTGCAACACCAGCAGCCAAGACAGAAGCCAAACAGGCCGAGCCCAGCAAAGCAGCGAAACAAGAGGTTAAGGCACCCGTCAAGCTCAAGGTGCCGTACGTCGCCGTAGTCGGGACGCATGCGGTTACCTGGATAGCCAAGGAGAAGGGGCTTTTCGAGAAGTACGGCCTTGACGTCGAATTGGACTACATCGCCGGAGGCTCGCAGGTTACCGGGGCTATGCTCTCAGGGGAGGTATCCATTGCCCAGGGAGATGCAAGCTCCACGGTGAGCGCCGTTCTCGCCGGTGCCGATCTGGTCTTTCTTGGGACAGTCGCCAACGTCTTGACGTTCTCGATGTATGCAACGCCAGAAATCAAGCGTGTCGAAGACCTGAGAGGAAAGGTCATAGGTGTTAGCAGGTTAGGCTCGACCGTCGACTATGGGGCTCGCTACGTGCTCCGGAGGTTTGGTCTGGAGCCAGACAAAGACGTGGCTATCGTGCAAATGGGCGGCAACCCCGAAGCGCTAGCTGCTATGAAGTCCGGAGGTGCCCAGGCCGGCATTTTTGGTGTTCCCACCACGTTGAAGGCACAGAAAGCCGGAATGCACGAGATCGTGAGTTTCCTCGATCTCGGCGTGCCCTATCCCATGGTATCGGTTGTTGCCAGGAAGCAATACGTGGCCGCCAACCAGGAAACAGTTAGAAACTTTCTGAAGGCGTATACGGAAGGTATCGCGGTGGCGAAAAAGGAAAAGGATTTCGCCAAAAAGGTCATAGGCCAATACACCAAGACCGATGCCGAGGACGAACTGGAGGAAACCTACGACTACTACGTGACCAAAATCTTCCCCAGGGTTCCATACACGAAGGTCGAAGCTGTCCAAGGCGTGCTGGACGAGAAGTCAGTGGATAACCCGAAAGCAAAGGAAATAAAGCCGGACAGCCTTATCGACATGCGAATCTTGAAGGAATTGGACGAAAGCGGCTTTATCAACAAGCTTTATGCCAACTAGCCCACCACAGGAGGAAATTAAGTAGGCATGTCAGAGAAATGGGTTACAACAGTCTGTGAGAGGTGTTACGTTGGATGTGGGATAAAGGTCCACGTCGTCGACGACGTTATGGTGGGCGTGGAAGGTGATCCAGACAATCCTCTCAGCAGAGGGAGGATGTGCGCCAAGGGGAAGGCCGGCGTGATGTCTCACTATCATCCTAACCGCGTCAAGGTCCCCTTGAAGCGCACAAATCCGAAAAGGGGCTACGGTATCGACCCCAAATGGCAGGAGATCACATATGAGGAGGCCATCAGCACTATTGTCGATAATCTGAGGAGGATCAAGGACACACCAGAGAAGCTTTATGTTTACTGCTGGGGTTACGACTGTGACTTACAAAGCCTGGCCGCCGCTTTCGGAACACCTCATGTGCAACAAGCTGGGGCGCACGAATGTGGCAAATCAATCCACCCCATAGAGGCGATGACCTCCGGCGGGTTCCACCAGCAGGCGGATTTGCATTACTGCAACTACTGCATCTACGTGGGCACACAGGGAGCGACGGCGTCGAGGGCCGCGTTTGTCCACATTGCGCGCGACCTGGCTGAGGCACGAGCCCGTGGCATGAAACTGGTGGTTGTCGATCCGGTTGGCGGGTACGCGGCAGCCAAGGCCGATGAATGGGTCCCCATAAGGCCAGGTACCGATGCGGCATTCGCCCTGGCGTTTATGCACGTGCTGCTGAACGAACTCGGCATCTACGACGCGGATTTCATCAAGAAGGGGACAAATGGGGCGTACCTCGTGGGAGATGACGGGCTCTGCCTTCGCGAGGCCGCATCAGGGAAACCTCTAATATTCGATCCGGTCGATGCCGTGGCCAAGACGTACGATGATCCGTCTATCAAGGACTATGCGTTGGACGGCACGTTCAATGTGCACGGTAAGCTGGGTTCGCCTTCGTTTGCACTGCTTAAGAAACACGTCGCCAACTACACTCCAGAGCAAATGTCGAAAATCACCACGGTTCCCGCGCAAACGATCAGGAGAGTTGCCCAGGAATTCGGCAAGGCAGTCCAGATCGGGAGCACTATCCTGATACAGGGCAAGCAGCTTCCCTACCGGCCCGCCGCCTTAGACTGGGCGCGCGGACCGCAAGGGCACAAGCACGGATTTCATCACTCCTGGACGTTGAAACTCGTAAATATCTTAGTAGGCAACGTCAACGTTCCTGGCGGGATTCTAGGGACGGCCGTGATGGGCAAGAATCCTTACGAATGGGGACCGCAGGGTGGGGTGGACGGGATGGTAACACACGCACACCCTGGCGGGTTCACACGGCTGCATTTTCCATCGGCCTATCCGGGTAGGGGACCCGCCAAGCCGAAGAGGATCGATATCCTGGAGCTTTTCCCCATCGCTCCCCACGGCACCAATCTTTTCCCGATTGTGGGTGTCGAGCCCGAGAAGTTTGGCCTCGATTACAAAATCGAGGTGGCCATGCACAGTCCGGGCAACGTGCTCCTGAGCTCTTACGCCGACCTGGAACTGGCAGAGAAGTTCTTCAAAGCGATGTCGTTCGTTATGGGCTATGCTTTCGAGCTCAACGAAACACACGAAGCATTCGACGACATCGTCCTGCCGGCGCCCAGTTTCTTGGAAAGGCAGGAAGCGGGAAGCGCGAGCAGCTACAAAGGGGTGTTCGGGCAGCAATCTCCGGTGGCCGAGCTTGATTGGTACTACCAGCTTCGCCAAAAGGTTGTCGAGGCACCAGCGGGGATGATGAACCCAACCGAGGTATCTATGGAGATCTCCGACCGTCTGGGATTCCTGTCAGAGTGGAACAAGGTCAAGAACCGAACCCTGCGGTTCAAGGAGCCCTACTTTCTCGAGCCCAACAGGAAGCATACGCTCGATGATCTTCACGACCGCCTGATAAGGTCGATGCTCGGATCTGAACACAGTCTGCAGTCCGCCAAAGACCACGGCGTGTTTCTCGTTCACCGAGACGCCGACGAGGCCTACCCCGGTCCGCTAATGACCGCCTCGAACATGCGATTGCCCGTCTATCTCGAACACCTGGTCAAGAGAGGCGAGGAGCTGCGCAAGGTCATCCAGGGGATGGGCATCGAATGGGATTTCTCTGATTTCACGGGGTTTCCCGAATGGTTGCCCTGCGACGCCTTCGAAGCGCGTGGGCGGAACGGCTACGACTTCGTCACCGTGCATTACAAACTCCCGTTTACCTATGGCGCCTATGCCAACGAGAACCCCTGGATCAACGAAATCTGTGAGCGAACGCCTTACACGTACCCGGTCCTGATCAACGAGGACGTGGCCAGGAGCAAAGGCCTGCGGGACGGCGATGAGGTCTGGCTCGAAACGCCGGTGCGCAAGGTGCGCGCGAAACTCAAACTGACCCAGTGCATCCATCCCGAGGTGGTGGGCATCGCCGGCCACTTTGGCCATTGGGCTAGAGGCATGCCTATCTCCAGGGATAAAGGCGTCGCCTTCAATCCGCTGCTGCCTCACGACCTGGAGCATATCGATAAGGTCTCGGGAGCGCTCGACAACTGCGCGCTCGTCAAAATCACAAAGGTGGAGAGCTAATAATGAGAAAAGGAATGGACATCGATCTCAAGAGGAGCATCGGCTGCCACGCCTGCACCGTCGCCTGCAAGCTGGAAAACGCCACGCCACCCGGCGTCTTCTGGGCACGCGTCCTGG
>JACPRP010000016.1 GCA_016189905.1 Chloroflexota bacterium
ACCGTATTGGGGCTTGTCCCCCGCTGGAGAGGGGGGGCACGAGCTAGCTGCCCTTAACTAAACCGTATTGGGACAAGCCCCCGAGCTACATTTGAGGCGCTTGCCCTGCCGAGACCCTCCTGGGCAGACGTCCAGATGCTAACGCAATCCGCTCTAATACGCCGCTACAGTACTACGAAGGGGTGTCCATCACCGGCCACCCAGGGTCGACAGAGACGCCGACCCCTACACTATAGCGTTTTGCGAAAAGATTGAACTGTTGTCCAGGCTGTGTAGGAGCGACTGGGCAGTCGCCCTCAGTCGCCCTCAGCAGAGAACCGAGTGGTCAATATTAACGCTAACCGCTGTAGTGAGCCGACGTTCTAGTGCGCACGTTACTACCATTTTAGCAGCGCGCGGTTAGTTGCGAGATAAAAGACTGGTTGGGTATTGGTTAGAACAAAAATCCGGGGGGCTTTTCAGCGCGTACAGCAGCGCTTCGTCGTCTTCGTAGACGAAGTAGATATGTGAATCGAAGAAGGACTGACGTAGAATGGCGTAATCCCGCGCCTGGTTCTGCCACATCTTCTTGTCGAAAAGCACGTGCGTGATGCCGCCGGCGCGCAGTTTCTGCGCTAGCGCGCAATCGTCGGCAGAATCCTGCCTGACGATATCGAGCGGTAGTGACGGCGAGCTGTATGGCACAACCTTGCGCGCGGAATGAAAGTTGAGTCCACCGAAGAACGATAGAATGCGGGCGTCAGGTGGCAATACTCGATTCGCGTACTGAATCGCGCGAAACCCTGCGATCCGGCGCGCAAGATAGTTCTCTCTGGTCTCGCTTCCCCAGACCACCTCGAATGGAACCGCGCGAACGACCGAGCTTGTATAGTTTCCCAACGCCTGCTCGCGAAAGCCACGGAAATCTGCCAGCCAGGGGAGATTGGCGAACAGAAGTATGATTATCCAGAAACGAAGAAACCAGTTGCCGATCCAATTGGCCGCTCCCTGCCTCTGTTGCATCAGCGAATCGATCGCCAGCGCGATTAGCGCACTCAACGCGGGGACGACCGGAATCATAAAGCGCATCTGCAGAGAGCTGATCGGCGAAGCCCAAAGCGCTGTGTAAGCGATGCTGAACCAGGCCAGGCATAAGGCTGACGTGCCAGCCCTTCTTGCCGCCAGTATGCCGAATGGCACAAGAGCCAGAAAGATTGGTCCCAGTTCCCCGTCAAAGCGCCAGGGCTGGAGGGTCATGCCCCACAAGACGCCGGCTCCAGCCAGCATATCAGAGCCAGGCCCAAGTTCTGCCTGGAAAAAGTCTGCCGCTTGCCGACCGACATCGCTCCAGTGCAGCCCCGGTGTAGCGATCCCTTGATATAATAGTGGGTACACCGGGTTGCCGTTGATGATCGAGTTCTTGATATACCAGGGCGAGGCTATGGCTACGGCAATTAACGCGTGCAGCGCGGCGGTCCGAAACGAATTCAGAGATGGCGCAGCCAATTGAAACTCTCGCTTATGGATCGTGGCTCGCTCCGGAAGACGAGATATCTTCTCCTGCGCAACTGATCGCTGGAAAATGATCCATACGGCTATGCCCGATAGGGCGAGCGCGGCCAGGAGTTCGGTTCCGAGGGCGAATCCCATCGCGGCCGCCGAGACGATAAGCCAGCCCGACGAGCGACTCATCGACCATTTCAGTATCGCCAGAAGCGATAGGTTAACGAAGAAGGTAAGGCCCAGGTCGATGTACGCCGTGGTCATTTCCCATAGCACTGTCGGAGTCGAAAGGAAGATTGCTGCCGCCACCAGGGCGGACTGTCGCGATGCGACCGACCTCGCCAGATAATATGTCAGGAAAGCGCTTAGAATTCCGAACATAAAATGGATGAGCTTGGCCAGGGTTTCCCCTCGCAACATCAGACCAACGGCATAAAGCATCTCCACCGTCATCGGATACTGCGACACGACCTCTTCTGGGACATCTACCAGTGTACCCGTCTCTACGAAGAGTTTTGGAAAAAACAGATGGTGCCACAGAGCGTCGAACTCGGTTTCGGGCGCCAGTGCGCCTACGAGCGCCAGCGCCGCGTAGATAACGATCGCCGACGCCGCCAGTGCCGAGAAGGACCGCCGAAGATTGCCCACCTCGGAAAGCGATGCCCTGGCCAGCGCGGCCAGTTCGCCGATTGACTGCCGAATCGATTTAAAGATCAAGACCGACCAGGCAAGAGCCAGGATCAGTACCACCGGCCGATTCAGCATTGCGAGAAGCGCCAGCAGGACCGTTGCGTAGGCTATCACACCCAGGCCAAGCCCAAGACGTGCCAACATGACCTCGATGCCTGTCTGTGCGTCTGGTACGAGCCGCGACGATAATGCCCTTCCCGTTGCCAGCGCCGCCAGGGCGATAAGCGCCAGCGGCACGACTTCCTTCAGTCCCGATTTCCACAGACTCGTTAGCGCCGAAGCTGCCGAAATATTCGCCGTCCCGAGACCCTCGAATATGTCCAGTGCCCAGCCGACCATCAGATTATCGATTCGCGCGCTTCCCACCCAGTTGGCTATGTCCGAGATGATCTCGACGCCCCTGGGGTAGAAAAGGGCTGAGAGCAAGACGGTCCAGGCGACGGCGATCCATACACGGGGAATCCCGCCGACCACCCAATTGGGAATGGCCCAGCGTCGCCTGTCCGAAGGGTACATAGCCATTTCTCCGCTCCACGCTCAAAATGGGTCTACTACTAGCATACCACCTGGAGTGCCCAGCAGACAGACCATCGCCTTCACTTCTAACCGCCAATCAACCTGTCCCTAACCTTATGACTAACCTGACGGTGGTAAGATGAACTTGCCTGTATGATATACATCGTCGATGATTGTCTACGGATTGAGGGTGATTGGCCGATGAGAGTTGCTATCGTGTATCCACCTTTCAGAAAGAACGGGCATTACGCGCTGCTCGGGCAAAATCGCCAGTTCAGGTTCTCGGCTTCGAACTTAGTGCGAATCTTCCCGCTCGTGCCGGCGACGGCGGCGACCTTATTAAAGAACGACCGACACGAAGTGCTGTTTCTCGACGGTATCAACCTGCGCCTGTCTCGGCAGAAGTTCTGGCAGCGCCTGGTGAGCTTCAATCCTGACCTGGTGGTCATGGAGACCAAGACGCCGGTGATTCAGCGCCACTGGGAGGTTGGCGCCGATCTCAAGGCCGTGTGCCAGACCCGAGTTGTTCTCGTCGGCGACCACGTGACGGTGTTTCCTGAGGAATCTCTTCTCTCAGGCTCGGTTGACTACTGCATCGCCGGTGGCGACTACGACCTGGCGCTGCAAGGTCTGGTACGCCACCTTCAAGACGGGGCATCTATGCCGAGTGGAGTTTACTTCGTGGACGGCGGCAAGGTGCGAGATAGCGGCCCCTTTCAATTAGCCTCGAATCTCGACGATCTGCCCTACATCGATCGCGATTTGACGGGCTGGCAGCACTACGGCGAGGCCTACCTGTACCATCCCACGGCTTACATCCTGAGCGGTCGTGGATGTGGAATCGACAAGCGACGTGCCGGGTCCTGCACGTTCTGTGTCTGGCAACACACCCTGTGGCGGCGCACCGCCAGATTGCGAAGCCCGGAGAACGTTGTGGGTGAGATTCGCCAGTTGGTCGACACCTACAAGGTTAAAGAGATATTCGACGACAACGAGGCCGGCCCATTTTGGGATCGAGATTGGCTTCGTGAGTTCGCCAGGGAGATGTCCAGGTCTGGGCTGGTCGGTCGTGTGCGGCTCTCCGCCAACGCGCGGGCTGATGCCCTCGACGACGAAGTCTGCTACCTCCTCGCGGCAAGCGGCTTTCGCCTGCTCAAGGTGGGCCTGGAATCTGGTTGCGATGTGACCCTGCAACACCTCGGCAAAGAGGAGACGAGAAGCCGAATCGCCCACGGCGTCAAAACGGCCAAGGACCACGGCTTATCGGTCATGCTCACGACCATGGTCGGCTACCCCTGGGAGACCGACGAAGAGGTGGCCGAGACCTACAACCTGGTCCGCGACTTGATGCTCTACAAAACACGCCTGGGCGATGCCCTGCAAGCCAGCGTGATGATCCCCTATCCCGGCACGCCCTTGCACAGCCAGGCGAACCAGAAAGGCTGGCTTACCGTTGCCCCACAGGCTTATGAGCGCTTCGACATGTCCGTGCCGGTGCTTAGAACGACTATCGACGCATCCCGTTGGTGCCGCCGAATGTGGCGCGTACACCAGGAACCGTCGTTCCTGCTGAAGACGCTAGTGTCAATCCGATCGAGCGACGACCTGTCGCTGCTCTGGCGAGGCATGAGATCGCTCATGGGTAATCTGCGCGACTATACAAACGCCGAGAACTAAACAAATCGCGATGCATTGGGACATTGCCTTCCCTTGAAAACCCCCCATCAAATATGCCATAATACGGTTGCTGGACTGCTAGATTGGGACCTGGCACGGCTGGATCGACTGTAAAATGTGCCTGCCCGACGAAACAGTAAACGCTAGCTTTTCTCGTTATTCCGATCACTCTCACCGCAGGAAGGCTCATGGCCAGCACAGCTTCCTTGAATGTCCCCGAACAGGGTCAACTGGTCGAGGTCCGCCGTAGGCGCTACATCGTTACCGATGTGGCGAAGAGCGCGCTGCCCATTTCACCCCTCGCTTTGGGCAACAGTAAGCCCCAGCATCTGGTCGCTTTGACCTCCATCGAGGACGACGCTCTGGGTGAGGAGTTGCAGGTCATCTGGGAGGTGGAGCCGGGCGCTCGCGTCTACGAGAAAATGGCCTTGCCCGAGCCCACGGGATTCGATGAGCCACGTCGACTGGACTCATTCTTGAACGCCGTGCGCTGGGGGGCCGCTTCCTCTGCCGATACGCGCGCCTTGCAGTCCCCGTTCAGGAGTGGCATCGACATCGAAGATTACCAGCTCGATCCGGTCGTCCGAGCGGTCCAAATGCCCCGGGCGAATCTGCTGATCGCCGATGACGTCGGTCTGGGCAAAACCATCGAGGCGGGGCTGGTGGTCCAGGAGATGATCATTCGTCACCGCGTGCGTCGCGTCTTGATTGTTTGTCCTTCAGCTTTGCAGATTCAGTGGCGGGATCAAATGCGGGACAAGTTCGGGCTGGAGTTTCGCATTGTCGACAGTTCGTTGATGAAGGAGCTTCGCCGCCGGCGAGGCATTCACGTTAACCCGTGGACCCATTTCCCGCGCCTCATCACCTCTATCGACTTCCTTAAGCGCGAGCGTCCGATGCGCTTGTTCCGGGAGACGTTGCCGGCGGAAGGCGAGCTGGCCTATCCACGGCGATTCGATATGCTGATCGTCGACGAAGCTCACAATGTGGCCCCTTCGGGCAAAGGCCGCTACGCAATCGACTCGTTGCGTACCGCGGCTGTCCGAGTCTTGTCACCGCATTTCGAGAACAAGCTGTTTCTGACCGCTACCCCTCACAACGGCTACGCCGAGAGCTTCTCCGCACTGCTGGAATTGCTGGATAACCAGCGCTTCGCCCGAGGCGTGCGGCCAGACCGCGAGCTCTTGGGTGCGGTGATGGTGCGCCGACTGAAAACGGAGCTCCCCCCTCGATGGGATGGCACGCCACGTTTCCCAGCACGAAAACTGGAAGCCATAGAGGTTGCCTGCACCGAGCAGGAACGACAGACGCATCGCTGGTTACACGAGTACACGCACCTGCGCCAGCAGCATCCATCTGATCCACTGGAGCGGACGGTCGTCGAATTTGTTCTCAAGCTGCTCAAGAAACGCCTGTTTTCGTCGCCTGCGGCATTTGCATCCACGCTTACGCAGCACGAGGCCGCGCTCGCCGAGGCTAGTACGGCGAGTCCTGCAAGTCGTGCCTTCCGCAAGCCGAGTCCTGGCATCTTGCGAGCGATGATCGACACCGTGGAAGAGGAATACGGCGACGACGATGGCTACGAGGACTCAGTTAGCGATGCTGTGCGCACGACCACGTGGATGTTCCACAAGACGACGGCTGCCGAGCGAGAGTTGCTGGACAAGATGCGTAAGTGGGCAGACCGAGCCTCGGCCCGCCCCGACAGCAAGGCCCAAACACTCATCGACTGGCTGAAGCAAACCGTTCGACCCAATGGCCAGTGGTCCGACGAGCGGGTGATCGTTTTTACGGAGTACCGCACGACGCAGAACTGGCTGCAAACGTTACTGGCCGCCGAAGGGCTCACGCAGGGGGAACGACTGATGACGCTTTATGGGGGCATGAACGCCGACGAGCGCGAGCGGATCAAGGCCGCGTTCCAGGCCAGCCCTAAGATCAGCCCGGTGCGGATTCTACTGGCTACCGACGCCGCTTCCGAGGGCATTGACCTGCAACTTCATTGCCATCGACTGATCCACTACGAGATTCCCTGGAATCCCAACCGCATGGAGCAGCGCAATGGCCGAATCGACCGCCACGGGCAACTCAATAATCCCCTGGTCTTTCATTTCGTCCCGAAGGCATACCAGAAACAAAACATCGACCACAACGTGCGTGTTGGTGAGCTGGAAGGTGACCTGGAGTTCTTGGCCCGAGCTGTCCAGAAGGTCGAGCAGATCCGAGAAGACCTGGGCAAGGTGGGGCCGGTGATCGCCGACCAGGTGACCGAGGCTATGTTAGGTCGTCGCAGTCGCCTGGAGACGGAAGCTGCCGAACGCGGTGCCGAGCCCGTGCGCAGGCTGCTGAAGTTCGAGCGGAACTTGAGAGCACAGATCGAGAAGCTGCACAATCAACTGCAAGACACTGAACGCTCGCTGAGCCTCTCGCCCGAAAACGTGCTTACGGCGGTTCACAACGCTCTGGAGCTGGCCGGCCAGTTACCGTTACAAGAGGCTGAGCTGGAAGGCGTTTGGCCAGACCCGACGGGCCAACGACGTGAGTGCCCGGTTTTTCGATTGCCGCCGCTTAGAGGTAGCTGGGCTCGCTGCGGCGAGGGGCTGGCACATCCGCATACGGGAGAGATACGCCCCATCGTGTTCGACCACAACCTGTCGCGCGGCCGCGACGACGTTGTGCTGGTGCATTTGAATCATCCGCTGGTGCAGAAGGCCCTGCGCCTGTTGCGTGCCGAGGTCTGGAGTACTGAAAGCAGCAAGAGACTCAACCGGGTTACGGCGCGGTTGGTTCCCGATCACTTGCTGAGCGAGCCGGTGGCGGTGGCTCACGCCAGATTGGTGATCACCGGCGGCGATAGCCACGCCTTACACGAGGAAATCATCAGCGTTGGCGGCGAGATTCACCAGGGCCGCTTCCGACGGCTGGACATTGGGGCGGTGCAGGATGCCCTGGTCTCTGCCCTCGATGCAGAACCGTCGTCTGACGTGAAGCGACGCGTCGCTTCCGTCTGGCCCAGCATTGCGCCGTCTTTGCGACAAGCGCTAGATAGCAGAATGAGGGACCGCGTAAGCAGCCTTCGCAATTTGCTGGCTGCTCGAGCGGACAAGGAAGTCGCAGACATCACGGCCATCTTGACGGAGCTTGAGAAAGCGATCAGGTCGGAGCTTGTCGAGCCTGAATACGTGCAACTCGAAATGTTCTCTCCTTCCGAGAGGGAGCAATACAGCCGCAACATCGCCGCGCTGGAAGCTCGTTTAGCGCAGATACCCGGTGAGATCGAGCAAGAGGCGGCGAACATTCGCGCCCGTTTTGCCGATCCGCAGCCAAGGCTGTTTCCAGTTGCAGTGACGTTCTTGGTGCCGCAGAGGCTGTCAGGTGGCGCACATTTGCCGAAGTGAAGGTTCCTATCACTCGCACGACCCGGCACTCCAGTTGACAGGGTGCGTCGCGTGGTCTATACTGGTGGTGTGGCATTTATGCCACGGCATTCCGGGAAGTCGTCCGCTCGATGGAGGATACGATGAGTGAGATTATGAACGCCAGCTTCGGCAAGAAATTCGATGAGCTGAGAGCTAAGTACGTGAAGTCGGCAGAGGATGTCGAGCACTATGAACAGACTGTGCGAACGGAAATGTTGATTCGCAAGTTTCTGATGGTGATCGACGCCGAGAGGGAAAGCGCTGGATTTTCTAAGGCTGAGCTGGCGCGCCGCGCTGGGGCTGATCCCTCCGTGGTTCGGCGCCTGTTTTCAAGTAAGACCAGCAACCCAACCTTGAGGACAGTTCTGGAGCTGCTTTCGATCCTTGACATCGACGTCGAGCTGAAACCGAGGTCGAAGCGGCGTTCGTCGGCTGCCAGTCGAAAGACAACCCGGCGAGAGCCGCAGCAGGCACAGATCGGAGCCTGACATTGCCGATCGGCATAGTCGAGAAGTGGGAGATACGGTTCTTCCGTCGGCATCCGGCCGATGACCCGAAACAGGGCTGCCCCGGCGAAGAATTCCTTTCTTCTTCGCCACCAAAGGTAGCCAGTACACTGTTGGCCATCTTGCAGGCGGTGGCTATGGCTCCGCCGCCCAGCTTCACTGGTGGGGGGATGTGGGAAGCGATGCACGACGAAATGGCTGGATATTATGAAGCTCGGACTCGTGGGCCGCGCAAGCGGCTGTACCGGCTCTACTGCCTGTTGGAACGGGGTGCGCCGGGCCTCAACGGTCCGTCACTGGTAGTGATCGCCGGGCTGTCCAAGCCGAATGAAACAGCTTTTTCTAGAGCAGATTATGACTGGGTGCGGGGGCTCGGGGAGGAGTATTTCAGTCGCTCTCCGCGTAGCGTCGTCTAGAGGGGTCCAGATGTCCATCGCTCGCCATCACGCCGAATGGCTTTCTCTGCTAGAAATATCCGGCCCGTTCCTGTCGATGCCGGTGCTGATGCGCGCCTTTCCCCAGGGACTCGACGCTCACGATTCAGAACTGGCTCAGACGCTGCGTATTGTCTACGAGGAATGGCTGGATAATCAGCGTGGTCTGCAGCCCGACCCGGCGATTCATCGGGCGTGGATCGAATGGGTGCTCCGAAACGTTCTGGAGATGCCAGCGGAGGTTATCATAAGCTCGGACTTGAATGGACACAAGGCGGATCAGTCCTCCAAGGACGGGCTGTCGGATTTTGCGATCACCGTGGCCGAGTACGCGGAGACGATACATCCTGACCTTGCAATCGTGGGGCCCACGTCGGTTGGTGAGCACGATTCGCATAGTGCCGCCCGCCTCTTGATGCAAATCCTGCCGCCCGGCCAGGATCTGGAGAAGCCATTAGCCCAACATTACTGGCTGGCATCGCCGGCGACGCGAATGATGACGCTGCTGCACGCGACGGGTACCAGACTCGGACTGGTAACCAACGGCGAGCGCTGGATGCTGGTCGATGCGCCGAAGGGCGAAACCACAGGCTTCACCTCCTGGTATGCCGAGCTCTGGCTGGATGAGCCGCTTACTCTGCGCGCCTTCCGCAGTCTGCTCAGCGTCCGTCGGTTCTTCGGGGTTGCCGACAAGGAGAGCATCGAAGCGTTGCTGGCTGCCAGCGCCAGCGATCAGCAGGAGGTCACCGATCAGCTCGGCTACCAGGTTCGACGCGCGGTTGAGATGCTGGTCCAGGCGATTGACCTGGCCGATCAGGACCGAGAGCACTCTTTGCTC
>JACPRP010000023.1 GCA_016189905.1 Chloroflexota bacterium
CTCGATGATCGGTAAGTACAGATAATAATAATTAATATCTGGCACCACTAGCAGCGTGCTGCTGATCGCCTTGTTGCCCAGGCTGTCGGTTACCTCCACGCGGACGGTTCGTGTCCCGCCGCTGGTGTAGCTGTGGCTCGTCATAGGACTGGCCGAAGGTCCTTCATAGGGAGTTCCGTCGCCGAAGTCCCAGCGATAGCTCACGGCGCCGACGCCGGAGATGTTGGAGGTGAAATTGGCCGTGAAGGTGCGTGTTCGACCAGTGCCGGTCGTGCTGATGCTCGCGCCTGGCTCATCCCAGCCCCAATTGAGCGCTCGCTGGATGAGTTGCTCCCGTGTAGAATAGCCGACCTTGTCGTTGTTAACGCCTTCCAGACCGAATGTAGCGTAGATCGACCGGCCACGATAGTAGATGTCTGGCGCTTCCAGCGTAGGCTGCTGCCGGTGGGCCATGCCGACGGTGCTGCTGCCGTTTGGGTCATTGTAGCTAAGAACGGCGGTGTACTTCGGGTCTACACTGTTAGAGTCGGTCACGGTTAGTGTCGACCTGATCTCGTCTACGTACCTCTGATTATCGGCGCCATCACCTCCAGTGCCCAGGTCGAACTTGAGGCCGGCCAGCGGCAGTGCCGAGGTCGGACTGATCTCGAAGGTTGGGCTGATGATGTTATTCGTTACGCTATCTCTCAAACGCCAGCCGCCCAGGGTGAACCAGTAAAAGGGCCTGAAGGTCTGCACGACGCTGCTGGCATCCTGCCCCATGGCGATGACCGTGCCGCCGTTCTGCGCGTATTCATTCAGGCGGTAATTGTCTGCCAGCGTCGGCGCTCGACTGTAGGCATAGTTATCGCCGGTGAAGTAGATTATGGCCCGATAAGCCAGCAAATTGACCGTATCGAGATATCCGTTCGCCGGTGGCGGCGCGCTATCGATATCCAGGACGTTGTAAGTGTAGCCGAGCGATTCGAGCGTGCGCGTATAGTAGCCCAGGTGGCTATCCGCCATTATCGAGGGATTGCTGCTGGCGTCGTTGTCGATGATGAGTATGTCGGCCAGCGGATTGGCGTAGGTGACGCGCGCCCACGCCGGCAGATGAGCGTCGTAGGTCGCGCCATCTAGCACGATGTAGCCCTGATTATCGCCCAATCCACTGCCGTTGGCGGAGTTGAAAGTCACCACGAATGTTCCCGATGCTCCGGGCGCTAGGGTCAAGGATGACGGGCTCACGGTAATGCCGGGTAGGGTCGTGGTGGCAGTGAAGCCGTTGCCGGTAAATACCGTGCTGAGGTTGTAGGTTTCGGTGGCGGTGGCCACACTGGTCACGCTGACGGTGATCGCTTGCTGCGTGCCGGTGGGAACCAGGCCAAAGCTCAGGCTAGGCGGGTTTAAGATGACCCCGGGATTGGCCGCGCGGGTCAGGTCCATTCGGCCAGCGCCCATATCGAGAGGCTGGGCCGGGGTGCCGTTGCTGTTGTAGACGTCGAGGTACTTGGCCGTGGACATCAGCGCCGATTTGATGTAGGCGTTGGACCAGGTCGGATGAATCTGCCGCAGCACCGCCGCGGCCCCTGTCACATGGGGCGCGGCCATCGACGTGCCGGAGGCCCGGCCGTAGCCCAGGTGACGGGCTTCACCAGTAGCATCGGGGGTGTACCCTTGCGCCAGGATGTTGATGCCCGGGGCGGCGATGTCTGGCTTCAGCACGTTGCCTACCCCCGGCCCCCGACTGCTGAAACTTGCGATAATCTCCTGCGCGGGTGCAGCATTGAAGGCGGTGGTATCGATCGTTATCTGAGAGGCGCTCCCTTTCGAATCGTACCAGTTGGCCAGCCCGATGCCTTTGGAGTAGCCCACGAAGACGGCCGGAATGGTCACCGAGATGCCGACTGCTCCTGGCCCCATAGTCAAAAGTGCGTCGCCACCCGTGGAGCTATTGTGAACGACGACGAATGCCGCGCCGGCGTCTTGCGCGTTCAGGGCTTTCAGGCCAAACTCGCACGTGCCGCGGCTGATGACTACTGCCTTGCCTGTAAAGGCGCCGGCGGGCCAGGCGCTGCAGCCCTCCTCATTTGCCGGATTGGTGCTCCTGGCGGTGACATATGTGTCGGTATAAACAGCGCCGGCGGTCAGCGACCCCCCGAAATCTCCCTGCACGTAGGGCATGCTCTGCAGGGTCGCGCTGATGGGCTGGGGAGCGCTGGCGCTCATACGGCCAGAGATTAAGGTGCCGTCGGTGCTGCTGGCGGCGACGTTGATGTAGTCGTTGGATGGGTGGTCAGTCGTCGCCTTACTTGGGCCGCTATTGCCAGCCGACATACTCACGAAGATGCCGGCGCTGGCGGCGTTGATGAGCGCCCTATCCAGTGGCTCATCTCCTCCCCGTGCGTACGGCCCCGCTCCCCAGGAGTTATTGAGCACGTCGGCCCCGTCCCTCACGATGTCTTCCAGCGCGGCGATGCCCTCGGCGTCGTAGAACGATCCGTTACCGGTCACGCTGTAGTAGAACACACGATAGCTCATCACCCAGGCGGCGGGGGCGACGCCACTCAGGATCAGAGGAGTCCCCTGGTAGTTCGCGGTCACGGTGTTGCCGGCAGCGGTAGACGCCGTGTGTACGCCGTGTGACGTTCCTCGCGTGCCCGGCCAGGTGTTCTCATCACCCTCCGCCGGCGGGTCCCACGAGCGGAAGTAGGCGCGGGAAACGATGATCTTGCCGTTGGTGTTTGCCGTGTCTCCTTTGGGGAAGCCCGGCGGATAGCTGTACCCGGTGCCGTCGAACATCGGCGCGCTATGATGAATGCCGCCGTCCATCGATGCGACCTTGATGCCCCTGCCGGCGTTGGATCGTCCTTCGACAGCGGGGTCGGTCCAGACGGCGGAGGCATTTATCGAAGGCAGGCTGTTGTACAGGTCGGGCTCACGGGCGTAATCGGGGTAGACGCCTTTCACGCCCGGAAGCTGCGCCAGCGCGCGCCGTGCCTCCTCGGTATCGTGCGAGCCGGGGTCCACCACGAAGCCGTTGAACACGACCTGGTAGGTTTCCTGCACGTCGCCGCCGGTCTCGTTGACATAAGTGCCGACGGAGGCATTCGGCAGCACCCCCTGCATCGCGCTTATTGCGGTGGCCTGTTCCGCCCTGAGTTGATGGATGTAACTCTGTGCTCCTGGGCCACTGACATCCAACCGACCGCTTGCGGAACTGAAATTGTTGTTCGCCGGTGGCGCCACGGATAGTGGTGGCGAAGCCAGTTCGACGATGAGCCGGCGTGAAGCTCTCGTGGCCCGCTGCTGCGGCCCGACGTCGTCGCCCTGGAACACGCTCTGAGAAGTCGTCGATGTATTCTCGCCCGGGTCGAAGGCTCGGGTCGGCTCGCTTTCCGTTAGGGGAATCGCCAACAGGCTGATGATGAGAATGACAGCGGCGAGTGGATTTAGCCAGATGCGAAGCATAGCCCTTCCTCCTCTTCCTTGAGACATGTTCTTCCGAACATGAAGACACAGGTGAGATGATGGCCTCTCCGCTGCTTCCACCAGCCTGCCAGCCAGTCAATAGAATACGGTAGGAAGTGTATTCCAATGCCTGCCACTAAAACATACTAGCACACAGCCGCCGTTGTGTCAATATAGATGCAACCTGACATGGTATCGCCAGTTATCTTGAAAATTGCCTCCTCAAAATGGTATCATGGAAATTGAGTGCATCGAAAAGGAGAAGCGCAAGTTTCTCTTCGGATGATCATTCACCCGAGCGCGCCGGGTGGTCGCGCTGATTGTAGATCAGCGAGGAAAGTCCGGACTCCACAGGGCAGGGTGCTGGGTAACACCCAGGAGGGGTGACCCTACGGAAAGTACCACAGAGAGCATACCGCCTGCTTGGCGTTATCGCTGACCAGGTAAGGGTGAAAGGGCGGTGTAAGAGACCACCGCTTCGGTGGCGACATCGAAGGCATGGCAAACCCCACCCGGAGCAAGACCAAATAGGAGGACGATGAGGCGGCCCGTCTCCTCTGACACGTGCGGTTTCCACACGGGTTAGAGCCCAACAAAGGGGTCCTCGGGTTGGTCGCTTGAGGCGCCGAGCAATCGGACGCCCAGATAGATGGCCACCACCCCATAAGGGGTACAGAATCCGGCTTACAGGCGCACTCGGGCTATGTTTTTCTTGCAACGTTGTTACCCTTGCACGTAGAGGTGAATATGCAAATGGATTGTCTGCTGAAAAATGCCAGGCTGGTGGTGCCCCGTCAGGGGATTTTCGAGGGCTCGGTGGCAATCAGGGATGGAGTTGTTGCGGCCATCCACCGGGAACCGTTTGTCGGCGTCGAGACGGCGGTGAAGGTGATCGACGTCGGTGGGCGTTACGTCCTTCCCGGCGTGATCGAGCCCCACTCTCACCTCGGACGTGGCTCTTTAACCGACGACTTTCGCACCGAAAGCTGGACCGCCGCGCTGGGCGGCGTGACGACGATGTTTAGCTACTATACCCGTCCCACCACCTATCACGAGTTGTTTCCCACGATCAAACAGGCCGTGGAGGAACGCGCCTACATCGATTTTGGCTTTCACTTCAACGTCGCCCGCGACAACCATCTGGATGAAATTGACAGCTACGCCGAGCGCTGCGGGGTGCGCTCCTTCAAGTTCAATATGGCCCGCTCAGGCGAGGACGCCGCGGGTCCTCCGGAGGCGTGGGACGATGGCCTGATGCACGAGGGCTTCTCAAACGTCGCTCGCGTGAAGGGCGGGTTGGCCTGCGTTCACGCGGAGAATGTTCTGGTCATCTGGCGGTTCAGGAACAGGATCGTGGCTCAGGGACGTGAAGACCTGGCGGCCTGGTCGGAGTCGCGTCCTAACTTCTGCGAGGCGGAAACCATCCATCGCGCCTACTATTACGGCCAGTTGACCGGATGCCCAACTTACATCGTTCACCTCACGACGAAGGAGGGCCTCCAAGTCGTCAAAGAATGGAAGAAGAAGTTTCCGGCGGCCTACGTCGAAACCTGTCCGCACTATCTGACGCACACCATGAACGCGCCGGAAGGGAAGCTGGCCAAGGCCACGCCTCCCCTGCGCACCGAGGCGGATATCGAGGCTCTCTGGTCAGGGTTGCTTGACGGCACCATCGACACGATGGGCTCCGATCACGTGGTCCTGACGCGTGAGCAGAAAATGATTGGCATCTGGGAGTCGCGCCCGGGCTTTCCAGGGGTGACGACGATGCTGCCGGTGCTTTTGAGCGAGGGCGTCAACCGGCGTGGCCTGTCTCTGCAGCGAGTGGCCGAGGTCACGTCTTACAACACGGCCAGGATCTTCGGCCTGTATCCTAAGAAAGGCACCATTCAGGTGGGCTCCGACGCCGATTTCACGGTCGTCGACCTGGATGTCGAGAGAACGGTGAGGGCCGCCGAGCTTGGCTCGTTCTCAGATTTCTCGATCTACGAAGGTCACACGCTCAAGGGCTGGCCCGTGCTCACGATGGTGCGCGGGCAGGTCGTGATGCAGGATGGCCAGATAGTGGGCCAGAAAGGCTGGGGACAGTACCTGTACCGATAGCCCACCAGCGCGCCCCAAGCATTCCCAGGTGATAGCCGTAGGGACGACCGGCCGGTCGCCCCTATATTAGGTTAACGCACCGTCGTCATAGTCTCTTTATCTCTTTATCCCTGTGTTGAACGCTTCCCGCCCCCATCATCAAAGAAGGCATCACCAAAAAGAGCCTCACAAAAAATCTCCGTGTCTCCTGCCTGTCCTTCACTCGTTTAGTAAGGGAACGAGTGAAGGACAGGTCCTTCCGCAGAAGGATGCCTCTCCGCAGGAGTCCGCTCCGCGGACCGTGTTGCCGGTCCCCCATCCCCTGGCGCCTACTTGATCAACATCCACTTCCCGCCCTTGGCGATGTGGGGGTACTGCTGCCAGTGCATCTCGTTGTCAGCCGACATCGAAACGACGCCGTACGGACCTTTCCAGTTTTTCAGCTTGGTCAGCCCTTCGCGGATGGTCGTACGACCCTGCTGTAGATTGGTTTCGGCGCCGATGTTGGCCTTGCGCATAATGTCGGCGAAGATCATCATCGTGTCGTAGAACCCGGGCTCGAGCGATACCTGATCGATCTTCAGGTTCGCGGCCTGGACTCTCTCGTTGAAGCGGGCGAGGAACTTCTGAAAATCAGGGTCAGGGTTCTCGATCGTGCTGTACCGCACCCCGACCCAGCCTTCGCCTGCGCTGCCGACACTGGATAGAAATGGACCCGGCTGCAGCGTGTAGCTCGTGACCACCGGCGTTTTGACCGCCTGGCGCTCCATTTCCTTGGCGAAGCCTATGTGCCCGGGCCAGGCGGAGTTGAAGGCGATGCCGTCCGGATTGATTCCCTTGGCCTTCGAGACGATCGCGCTGAAGTCGGTGATGCCGGTCTCGAAGGGAATGGTGTCCAGGACCTCATAGCCCCGCTCCTTGAGAAGCCTGGGGAAGATCGTTCTGACGATGTATTCGCTGACCGATTCCTTGGTGTCGCCGATGATGAGGACCTTTTTAACGTTGGTATAGGTCTTCTTATAGGCGTCGAGGGCGACCTGCAGGCCGTTTTCGTCAAGCTCGGCGTAGCGGAACGCCCACGGCTTGTTGTTCGGGATAATGCCCGGCTTGCTCGACGAGGCGGTGACCATCGGCGTCTGGAGTTGATTGGCGATGGGGGCGACGGTCTCGACCTCGCCACTGCCGAACGGACCCAGAATTGCGAACACTTTGTCCTGCTCGATGAACTTTCTGGTTCCGATCACGGCCTGCTGCGGGTCCGCGGCGGTGTCGAAGGGGACCACTTCGAAAGGCTTGCCGTTGATGCCCCCGCTCGCGTTGATGTCCTCGACGGCCAGCTTCACGGCTACCTCTTGCAGGCGGCCATAATCGGCTAACCTGCCGGTCAGGGGCGTCATAAATCCGACCTTAACGGGATTACCGCTCGGCTTCCCGGGCGGCTGTAATCCAACCGAGGGCTGGGCACCGGTGCTCGGCGCCTTCGTCGCCGGTGCAGTTGCCTTTGCTGTGGCGGTAGGAGTTGGCGTGGCGCCGCTGCTGCAGCCGTAGGCCACAATCGAAAGCAGCAACACGGCGATCGCGAAGGGCGCGTGCAGTTTGGAGCTAGCCCCTTTGATCATCTTTAGAAATACCTCCGCCAAACGTGATTTTTGTGCGAGGCCCTATACACGAATTCTGTTCTGGGCCAGCTTCTCGCCGGTTATGTAGTGCTCGCCCTTGAGCGCGAGCTCGGCTTCTTCTTCGATCTCTGCCGGCCAGTAACCCAGCGACGATCCGTACCAGGGCAGCTTGGGTGTCAATGGCGGCAGCCCTTCCTCTTCCCAGATCTGCCGAGCCCGCTCCATAAACTCCTTCCTGGGCAGCGACGTTGGGGGGTATCCCCACTTCCTGGTCGCGTCGATCAGGAGCGAGGTCGTCGGCGCTTGCTCTTGCATCTTCTCCATCTCCTCAGGCGGAGCCGCCGATGGGTCCAGCGAGGCAGATTTCCCGTGGGCGACGTGAATGTCTCGGTGCGGCTGCATGCGGTAGCACAACGCCCACATCACGGAATCCATATCTCGCGGATCGATGTCGTCGTCCACGGCGATCAGTATTTTGGCATAGTACGCGCTCGCTGAGCACACGCCATATAAAGCCTGCCAGACCTGAGGGGTCGTGGAGTTCTTCATGACGATCACACACAGCGTTCGCCCGCCGCTCTCGACGTGATATCCTACGTCCACCACGCTATCGAGGCCCAGGTCGTGCTTCAGCAGCTTGAAATCGGTAGCCTCCTTGCCTATCTGGGTCATCAAGCTGCTTTCGCTGGCCGGGAACTGGCTCAGGTACGCGTTCCAGATGGGCTGCTTGCGGTGGGTGATGCATTTCACGTTGAAGGTGATGTTTGGCCCACCCATGCCCATATATCCGGTGAACTCGCCGAATGGTCCTTCTCGCTCCAGGTAATCCGTGGGAATCTCGCCCTCGATCACTATCTCGGCGGTGGCGGGAACCTCTAAATCGACGGTCTGGCATTTCACCACCTCGATCGGCTCGCCGGCGATGCCGCCGGCAACTGCCAGCTCGTCGACGCCGTAGGGCACCTTCGTCACGGCCACCAGGCCGACGTTCGGCGTCGGTCCCACTACGACGGCCGCTGGCATCGGAATGCCCAGCTTCTTGTATTTCTGCCAGTGCATTCGAATGTGCTGCGGCGACGATCCGGCGATGCTTGCGCTGGCCGGCCCTCTGATGCCGGTCCTGTGGTTGCCGACGTTCCTGATGCCTGTTTCCGGGTCCTTGGTGATCCAGTTGCCCGCCGAAAAATAGGGCGCATTGTCGAACCCGGGCGTCGAGATCGGTACGGCGAACTCCCCCAATCCCCCGTGCTCGAGCAGGTTATCGCCAACGTGAATCTCCTCCTGGCACGGCCCGGCAGCTACCAGGACGGGCTTGATGGGATGAAGCTGAGACTGCTGCCACTTTCGCACGATGTCGTCGCGTCGTGGCTCTGTGGCCATCGCCAGTGCGTAGATATCCATCGAGGCGGCGTGACAGGCCACCAGCACCTTGCCGTTATACTTCTTGCCCTTTACGTCGGTGATGTTCTCGAACAGGAAGGCCTTTCTGTCCTTGTCGGGAAGCCCTCGAAACTCCCATCGCACCAGAGGCATAAGCTCGGTATCCTTGTTGATCTCCCGCTTGATCGTCACCAGCTTGTCGCGTTCCTCCAGGACCTGGATGTACTCTCTTAAGTCCCTGTAATAACCCACTTTGTGCACTCCTTCCTTTTTCCAATTCGGTTTTCGTCCTTGGTCCTGCCGCGGAGGGGCATTATGCGCCGCCAGGTCGGGGTTTGGGGGTGTCCCCTAAACATCCTCTTATCCACGGTCGCTGGGTGGCATCGAAATCCAAAAACGGGCCCTGATCGGGCTATAGGAAGCTAAAGCATCGCCAGCACTTCGTCGAGTTTCGAAATGGCTTCTTCGATGTCTGTTTTGGCGATGATCAGGGCCGGTACCATTCGAATGGTGCTGGGACCGGTCGCGGCGAGGATCAGCCCTTTCGACAACGCGCTATCCACAAGCTGGTGAGCCTTGTCTTGCTGCAAATCCAGAGCGACCATCAAGCCCACGCCGCGCACTTCGCGAACGATAGAACGCTTCGCCTGCAGCGACCGCAGGCCCGAAAGCAGAAGCTCACCCATAATCCGCGCGTTATCCACGATTCCGTTGTTGAGTATGTGCTCGACTGTGGCGACGCCGGCGGCGCACGCCAGCGGATTGCCGCCAAATGTGCTGCCGTGATCGGAGAGGGTAAAGCAGGCTGCCGATTCCCTGGCTACCAGCGCCCCGATGGGGACGCCGCCTCCCAGCCCCTTGGCCATAGTGAATACGTCGGGCTCGATGCCGTAGTTCTCGTAAGCGAGGAACTTTCCGGTTCGACCCATCCCGGTCTGGATTTCGTCCAGCATGAGCAGCAGCCCCTGCTCGTCGCACCAGCGCCGCAGGTCTTTGATGTATTGCGGATCGGCCGGGTGAACGCCGCTCTCTCCCTGAATGCACTCGATCAGAATCGCGCAGGTAAGCGGTGTCGTCTCACGCTTGATCGCCTCGATGTCGTTGAACGGCACGTTCTTGAAGCCAGCCGGCATCGGCATGAACGGCTCCTGGAACTTCGCCTGGCCGGTCGCCGCAATGGTTGCCAGCGTTCGCCCGTGGAAAGACCCGCTCACGGTGATGACTTCGAAGGCGCCGTTGCGGTGAATCTTGCCGAACTTGCGAGCCAGCTTGATCGCACCTTCGTTCGCCTCCGCGCCGCTGTTGCAGAAGAACACCCGGTCGCCGCAGGAGTTCTCCACCAGCAATTCCGCCAGTTGCAACTGCGGGATCGAATAGTAGTAGTTAGAAACGTGGATGAGCTTTTTGGCCTGATCGGCGACGGCGTTGACCACCGCCGGATGGCCGTGCCCGAGGACGTTCACCGCGATGCCCGCGACCATATCGAGGTAGCTCTTGCCTTCCTCGTCCCAGACGCGGACACCCTCGCCTCTGACGAGGACGATGGGTAATCGCTTGAATGTGGACATGAAATACTTGCGCTCGATATCTGGCCAGTTCTTTGTCATTGGCGCCTCCAGTGGCGACTTTTTCGTCTATCTTACGATTGTCGTGCCCGCGTATTGATCGGTGAGAAGCTCGCGAAGCAGGGCGTGTGCCCCCCTGCCGTCGATGATGTGCGCCCCGTTTACCCCGTCCAGGGCACGAAAGCACGCCTGTGCCTTAGGGATCATCCCAGCCGTGATTACGCCTGTGGCGATCAGCCCCTGTGTCTGGCTCATGGTCAACCGTGGCAAGAGGGTCTTATCATGGTCGCAGATGCCGACGACGTCGGTGAGGAAAAATATGCTCTCGGCCTTGAGCGCCACGGCTACCTCGGCCGCGGCGGTGTCGGCGTTGATGTTCAGGCTCTCTCCCCGGTCGCCCACTCCTACCGGGGCGACAACGGGAATGTACCCGAGGGCGAAGAACGAATCGAGCAGCGAGAGATCCATGGCCGTGATCTCCCCCACCAGGCCGAGGTCCTCGTTGATCTGCCGCGCCTTGATCAGGCCGCCGTCGAGGCCTGATACGCCGACAGCTCGCCCCCCCAGCTTGTTCAGCGAGGCCACTAGCTCCTTGTTGACCTTGCCGGCCAGAACCATTAGCACGATCTCCATCGTCTCGGCATCGGTGACGCGGAGCCCGTCGATGAATTGTGGTTTCTTGCCGACCGTTTGCAGCCAGGTGCTTATCGCCGAGCCCCCGCCGTGGACGAGAGCCACCTTGATGCCCAGCTTGCTGAGTGTGACGATGTCCTCGATCGCCGTATCATGGCTGCCGAGCGTGCTGCCGCCAACCTTGACCACCACGCTCTTGCCGACCAGGGCGTCGATCTGTTGGCCGGCGTTGCTCAGCAATTTGGCGATTGTCGCGTGCTCTTCCATTGATTTATGAACCCTTTGCCTCCCGTGGAATTGGACCGACGCGGTCTCGCTGACCGCGTCGGTCTGGACCCATCACGGTCCCTGGCTTCTCCCCTCACCCAGACTACGTCGTATACTCGCTATTGACCACGACGTACTCCTCGCTCAGGTCACAGCCCCAGGCGGTGGCCGCGCCTTCGCCAAGATGGAGGTCGGCCTTAAGGAAGACCTCTGTAGCCTTCAAGATCGACGACGCGTACGCCTTGTCGAACGGCTGGATGACGCCAGCGCGCAGAACCTGGATGTCTCCAATGGCGAGGTCGACCCGGTTCTGATCGACCTCCGCGCCCGAATAGCCGATCGCGGCGAGAACCCGGCCCCAGTTCGGGTCGTTGCCGTGTATGGCAGACTTGACGAGATCCGAGCTCACGACTGCGCGAGCCGCAAGCCTGGCATCTGCCGTCGAAGCGGCTCCAGACACGCTTGCCTCGATGAGCTTGGTCGCTCCCTCACCATCACGCGCTATCGTTTTGGCCAGCGTAATGGCGACGTGCTGCAAGGCTATCTCGAACGCTGCGGCATCCGGGCTCGCGGCGGTCAGCATCTCGTTTCCCGCTGCCCCATTTGCCAGGGCAATGATGGTATCGTTCGTGCTGGTATCGCCATCCACCGAGATCATATTGAACGAGACGGCGACGGCCCGGCGCAAAGCCGCCGCGAGAAACGAGGGCTCGACGGCGGCATCGGTGGTGATGAAGGATAGCATCGTGGCCATGTTGGGATGTATCATCCCCGCCCCCTTAGCCATGCCGCCGATCGTAACCATCGCGTCGCGCAACCGAACCGAGCAGGCTATTTCTTTGGTGTGAGTGTCGGTCGTGATGATCGCCTGCGCCGCCTGATTCCCGCCGTCGGGGCTCAACTCGATAGCGCCGATTCCGGCCCGCACTTTCTCTATCGCGAGCGGCACGCCGATCACCCCTGTCGAGGCGACCAGCACGTCCTCTGCGAGGATGCCGACCTTGTCGGCGGCTAGCTTTGCCATCTCCTGTGCGCTGGCATACCCGTCATCGCCGGTGCATGCGTTGGCATTGCCGCTGTTGACCACGATGGCTTGCGCTCGCCCGTTGGCTACGTGTTCGCGCGACACCGCGATCGGCGCCGCCTTGACCTTGTTCGTGGTGAACATCGCGGCGGCAGCGCAGGGGTTGGTGGAGAAAATGATCGCCAGATCCAGCCCTCCGGACTTGATTCCGCAATAAGTGGCGCCAGCCAGGAACCCGGCGGGTGACGTCACCCCTCCATTTTGCACGATCTCTTTCACGGGCAATCTTCCTCGGGAGCTAAGGATAAAAAGGCGTCGCCTCGATGCCAGTGGTCTCGGCGAAGCCCATCATCAGGTTCATGTTCTGCACCGCCTGCCCCGCCGCGCCTTTGACCAGGTTATCCAGGCACGAGAGGACGATGAGCCTGTTCGTTCGCTCGTCGACGCAGGGGCAAATCACGCAGTAGTTGCTGCCCCAGGTGTGCTTGGTCTGCGGCGGACGGTCGACGATGCGCACAAACGGCGCGTCGCGGTAGAACTCGCGATAGCGGTCCCGCAACTGCGCGGCGCTGAGCGGCACAGCCAACCTGGCGTAGCAGTCGCTCAGAATGCCTCGTGTCATCGGTACGAGATGAGGCACGAACAGCATCGACACCGCTTCATCGCGGCCGAGCGCTCTCTCACGGGCGCTGGCAACCTCCTGCACTATCTCCGGTAGATGCCTGTGGCCACCGATGGAATAGGCCTGGCAGCTTTCGTTCACCTCGGAATAGTGCGTGGTGAATGAAAGGGTGCGGCCCGCGCCAGAGACGCCGGATTTCGAATCGACGATTATGTCTGGCTCTATGATATCGGCCACGGGCGCCAGGGCCAGGATGGCGCTTGTTGGATAGCAGCCTGGATTGGCGATCAACCGTGCCTGCTTGATCTGATCGCGATAGATCTCTGGCAGGCCGTACACCGCTTCGTGCAGCAACTCAGGAGCCGGATGGGCGACCTGGTACCACTGCTCGTAAACAGCCGGATCCTTAAGACGGAAATCGGCGCTGATATCGATCGCCTTCACCCCTGATTCGAGCAATTTGATAACCGCGGCGGCGGAAGCCGCGTGGGGCAGGGCTGAGAAGGCGACGTCGACCGCTTCCTCGAATTCTGCCGTTATCGGCAGGTCCGGCCCGGTGAGATTGGGGAATATATCAGATAGACGCTGGCCAGCGGCGCTGCGCCCGGTCACCTGCGTCAATTCTACTTCAGGATGGGCTTGCAGCAGCCGGGCGAGCTCAAGGCCTGCGTAGCCGGTTACGTTTACAATACCGACCTTCACGAGGTCCCTCCTGGTGAATGTCTGATGCGCTGTAAGAAAACTGTGTTTGTGTCCGCGTCACACAGGCTTCTCTGTGTCAAGTCGATGTGCCAAAGTATACACCACGCGAGACCGAGATACAAGCTTCGGGGGGCTAACCATGGCGGAGTGACCGGAAACGGCTCACGGAGCCCGCCGTTACCCAGTCCCCGTGAGCCACGCTTACCTCAAGGGCGACGCATTGTGGTTCTCCGCCCCGTCAGTTGCGATTGTTAAGTGCGAGTTACTGGTGTTCCAGCACTCAAGCCGCCGAGAAATCCACCGATCGCGCCTCCGATCAGTTGGATGATGAAGCCGATGAAGAGGGCCAGTGCGGTCGCGCCCATGCTGATACCGCTAATACCCCCAACACCGGTAACGCCGGCAGCCGCAATCGCCGTCAACAGGACCAGTGCGGTTATCATTAACACGGCAACCATGGTCCCGTGCAACAGGCCATTGGCTGGCGCCAGATAACCCGCTACCCAACCACCACACAGCAGCGAGACAAAGCTGATCAGGCCGATCACCCAGGCGTTCCCTGCCGCGCCAGCGATGGTTGCTAGAAGGTTAAGTAGTACGAAAACCACGAACGCGACGACGAAGCCTGCGACGATGGCGGCCCAGTCGACGAACCGACCGGTAACTGGGTATCTTTCAGCCATCTTCAAACACCTCCTCGAGAGCAGAATCGAGACTCAACTTCCACGCTGGGAAGCCGACTCAAGACGGAGCGTGCAATTCGCGTGCCACATTGACATAACTAATACACTTGTCAATGGCACATTCCCAGAATCGAGCGTTGCCTAACCCTGCGTTATCGTAGTGCGTCCCGAGACGGAATCCCGTAAGCAGGAGGCGTCTTGTCCCAATACGGTCTACTTACCTAACTTTTGCCCAAAGAACATAGGATGCCACTTGTGAGAAACTGGAAGTAGCGACACGAAACCAGTTCTGACAGGAGGCACCCTATGGCAGATTCTAGCACAGCGACGGAGAGGATGACCAGCTTGCGGACCAGTCGAGCCAGCC
>JACPRP010000019.1 GCA_016189905.1 Chloroflexota bacterium
ATCTGCGTGCGAAACTGTCCGACGCAGGCGACTTATAAGCGCGAGGATGGCATCGTGATGGTCGATCCACATCGCTGCATCGCCTGCAAGTATTGCATCGCCTCTTGCCCCTATGATGTCAGGTATTACAATCCGTTGAAGAACATAGTGCAAAAATGCTACTGGTGTTATCACCGCGTCGACGCCGGGCTGGAGCCGGCTTGCGTCAACACTTGCCCTACGCGGGCGATGGTGTTCGGGGACTTGAACAATCCCGACAGCGAGATCTCGCGGTTGCTGGCGACGAACGCGGTGCAAGTGTTGAAGCCCGAGAAGGATACTCAGCCGCAAGTGTATTACATCGCAGGGGACGAGGCGGTGATGCGCACAGTTGGGATGGGCAAAAAGGAAGGCGGTGAATAGGATTGGAGCAAGAGATCAACGTAGTTTATAACGTCTTTCACGAGCCGCCGCTGGGGGTCCCAATCGCGGTCTATTTCTATTTGACGGGCCTAAGCGCGGGCTCGTTCATCCTGTCGACGCTGGCATATGGCTTCGGAGTGAAAAAGTTCAAGCCATTGGGCAAGGTCGGCGTGATTCTGGCCGTGCTGCTTCTCGTCCTCGCACCGCTCAATTTGATCGCCGACCTGGGTCAACCCCTGCGCTTCTGGCATCTGTTCCCATACTTGAACGCGACATCACCCATAACTTATGGATCGTTCTTGCTCACGCTCTACCCAATTAACTGTGTGATCTATGCCTGGTTTATGTTCAGCGGCAATGACAAGCTCACCAAGATTTTCGGGCTGATCGGAATTCCGCTGGCCGTTTCGGTTCACGGCTACACGGGCTTCATCCTGGCAATGAGTAAGGCCAGAGCTTTGTGGAACACGGCCTTGATGCCGATGCTGTTCCTGGTTTCGGCGATGGTATCTGGGCTGGCGCTAATGATCCTGGTCGTGGTCATCCAGGGCAGGTTCTTCTCGATGGACAAGAAGATAAACAAAGCGCTTGTCTTCGATCTTGGCAAGATTCTGGCCTATTCGATACTCGTAGACATGTTCTTGATTTTCTCTGACATTGCGGTGCTGCTGACGGCAGATATTGAGGCCAAGGAAGCGGCGATGCTCATCCTCACCATGAACTTCAGCCCGATATTCCTCGGGGGAGAGATCCTGGCGGGGGCAATCATTCCCCTCTTCCTCCTGCTATTCCCGCTTACGGGGAAGCGGTTGGTTCCTGTGTCGGTGGCGGCTGCGCTCGCGATGGTGGGTATCATGGCGATGCGCTACGTGATGGTCATTGGCGGGCAAAGTGTCCCGCTTAGCTGATGTTTCGCTGGGCACGGGGGTCTCCCGCGAAGCTAATCTCTTCGCGGGAGAGGGCCTCCCCCGGAATCCCCGTGCCCCGTGGGAGGAAAAGTGACGATGGCATCGACCATCAGGTTAGGTGATATCGCATCAGAAACGCTAAGGAGCTGACGATATGGCAAAGATTAGCCGCCGAGGATTTATGCGGCTTGGCCTGGCTGGAGCGGCCACGCTAGCTCTCGAAAGCAGGCTCGTAGACTTAATAAGGGCAAACGAGCTTGTCGAAGGTGGCGTCAGCGTTTCCCGCACGACGAACCTGGCCCGCACCGCGATACCGACCACCTGTTACCAGTGTCCTGCGCGCTGCGGCATCCTCGGTTTTGTCGAAGAAGGTCGACTGGTGAAGATCGAAGGCAACCCGAAAGACCTGAATAACCGGGGACGCACCTGCACGAAAGGGCAGGCCGCGCTTAACTATGTATACAATCCCGATAGGCTGCTCTATCCTCTCAAGCGCGTCGGCGTGAGGGGCCAGGGGAAATGGCAGAGGATAGATTGGGACGAGGCTGTTGCCGAGGTGGCGGCACGGCTGGCGGCCGTGCGCGAGGAAGGGAACCCCAATGAGCTCGTGTTCTTCGCGGGCATCGAAGGGGAAGACGGCATCATCGGACGGTTCTTGCGTTCCTACGGCACCTCATCGGTGTTACTGGAGGATGCCGTGGAAAGAGCCAACAGTTGGGTGGCTCAGAGTCTGACCCTGGGAGCCAGCTACACCATTGCCGACGCGGCGAACACCAAGTATGTTCTCAACTTCGGCGCGAATCCCTACGAAACGCACCAGCATTTCGTCCCACTCATCCAGCGCATCATCGACGGTCGCGTGAACGGCGCACGACTGGTAACGTTCGACTGCCGGCTGTCGCACACCGCCGGCAAGAGCGACAAATGGTTCCCGGTTAAGCCTGGAACAGACGGCATCGTAGTCCTGGCAATGGCCGCTATCATAATGCAGCGCGGCCTCTACGATCGAGATTTTATCGAGAACTGGTTAAACTACCGGCCTGACATGCTGACGCAGCATCTGTCGCAGTATACACCTGAAAAGGCAGAAGCGGAAAGCGGCATCAGGGCGTCAGATATCGTTCGCATCGCCACAGAGTTCGCGCTAACCAAACCTGCAGTGGCTATAGCGGGCGGCGGCGTTTCAGGCCATTCTAACGGCGTACAAAACGAGAGGGCAGTGGCCCTCCTGAATGCGATAACCGGCAACATCGACGTGCGCGGTGGGGCGTGCCTGCCACGGGTTTACAATTTCTCCGAGCCGGACCCAAAGCCCACGCCTCCTGCCGGAAGCTCAAAGCTAACACACCTGGAAGGGTTTCCGCTCGCAACTTACGCGGTGCCTCAAAAGGTTATGACAATGATCAAAGAACGGCAACAGAAGGTTGGGGCGTTTGTTGCCTGCCAGGCGAATCCCGTTTTCAGGTATCCGGAATCAGATACCGCTATGTCGGTTCTGAAAGACGAAAAGCTCGTGCCCTTCGTCGTTGCCATCGACAGCTACATCACCGAGACGGCCGCGCTCGCGGATATCGTCCTACCGGCCGCGACTTTCCTCGAAAGCTGGGGGATCGAATCTCCACCATCATATCAGCTTGTGCCGCAGGTGTCGCTGCGCCAGCCCGTCATTAAGCCGCTTGGCGAATCGAAGCCGGTTCACGACATCCTAATCGGTCTCGCTAACCGAATGGCTGGAGGAATGGAAAAGCATTTCGCCTTCGCAACGATGGAGAGCTATATCGAAGCCGCCATCGGCAAGATAGAGGGTCTGCCACAAGCCGGTGGCTTGAACTTCCTTAAGTCAAACGGGGTCTGGGTCAATCAGGCATCGCGAGTCAGCTACCGATCGTTCGAGAAAGGCGGCTTCAACACGCCTACCAAGCAGGTGGAAGTCTATTCGAAACAGATGGAGGCCAACCGATTTGCCCCGTTGCCGACCTACGAGAAACCGGCCACGCTGGCGCAGGTAAAGCAGGACGAGTTCGTGATGGTCGTCTACAAGTGCAGCACACACAACGATTCCAGCACTGCCAGCAGCATGTGGCTTAACGAGATCACGCACGATAACCCGCTCTGGATCAACGCCGAAGTGGCCAAGCAGAAGGGGATAAGCAAAGGCGATAAGGTGAGGGTCACCACTCCCGCAGGCACGCTAACCGTTCATGCTCAACCGACCCAAGGCATCCACCCCGGCGTCGTTGCCATCGGCAGCCACTGTGGCCATTGGGAATACGGACGAATCGCGAAGGGAGAGCGGTTTGATAGCGAAGATCCCAACACCAAGCTTATCTGGTGGACTAGACATGGAAGCGGAAGCCACGTGCAGCGCGTGATTCCGGTCGTATCGGATCCGATAGGAGGAGGACAAGCGTGGACAGATGTTGCCGTAACGATAGCCAAAGTCTGAGCGGAGGAGGATTATAATGAGTCTTCCTGACGTACAACGACTCCCCGAGCAGATGGATGTTCCAGGGTTACCACAGCGAACGCCATCGATACTACCTTTCAGGCTTCCACGTTGGCCCCTCTGGGTCTGGTTTCTCATCGGGGTCGTGATGGTTCCGGTATCAGCTATCCCAATAATGGGGCTCGCCCGTTATACCACGACGAGCTCGTCCTTTTGCATCACTTGTCACGGGACTGGTGAGACGCCAGATCGCGCGGTCAGGTCCCTTGTCCACCCCGATTTCGCTCGCGTTAGCTGCGTCGACTGCCACGCGCAATCAGGGCAGGTTGTGTTCGAAGGCTACCGGAAGGGGTTCCTCGCCGAGCCCGACAGGGTATCCGCCAACTGCGTCCGCTGCCACAATCAAATGACCCAGACGAACGAAACGAAGGATTTCAAGTATAACTTCCTCGATATTAATATTCCGCACAAGTTCCATCTGGAGCAGGGGGCTACATGTACTAGCTGCCACGTCAACATCGCTCACGACTTAAATGTGCCCCAGACGAACCGTCCAAGGATGGAGACCTGCAATACGTGCCACGCGCAAACAGACTCCTGCAACAAGTGCCATAGTGGGACTGTGCCGACAGCGCCAGTACCCGTCCCTGCCCCAATGGCGCCGGGGTCGAGTCCTGACGGCAGGGTGCTATATATGCGGGTTTGCGCCGCCTGCCACGGCCAGAATGGCAGCACGATAAAGCAGGCAAACATCTCATCCCTGCAATTCCTGAATTCAGAAGGCGACGGCAAGATCCTTCAGGCCGCATCGGAAGGGCAGGGTGTCATGCCACCTTTCAGCGCCGAACACAGCGGGCCGCTGACCGATGACGAGCTCAGGGCAATATTAGGGTACCTCAAGGTTCTGGCCATCAGGACCGCTGCCGGCGCCATCGACGCCAAAGCGCTTTACGATAGCAACTGCGTCCGCTGCCACGGATCCAACGGCGACAAGATCAGCGGCGTCAAACACAGCTCCAAGGCCTTCTGGTACGAAAAGGGTGAGAAAGCAATCACCAAGGCCATCAGCAATGGCAAGGGTGGCATGCCGCCGTTTGGCAAACCCCAGGGGGGAACGCTATCGGACATCGAGATAGAGGCCATCGTCGAGTATCTGAAATCCTTCCCAGGCCTCGCCACGGCCAGCACTCAAACGGCCGAGATTGGCAAGAACCTGTTCGCGACGAACTGCGCGATGTGTCACGGAGATAAGGGCGACAGAGTGCCTAGCGCCAATCTCGCGTCCAAGGAATTCCTCACATCGCGGGGAGGCGAGAATCTGGCGAATGGGATCGCCGACGGCAAGGGCAGCATGCCCGCTTATGCCAACGCCCGAGGCGGACAGCTCTCAGACGACCAGATCAAAGCAATCGTCGACTACATAACCGAACTGGCTGGCGCAAGATAGAGTCTGGCAAGGGCTCTGGCGGCGCCAGCCGCCCCAGTCTAAAGTTGACCCTACGGGGCAATAGGGTGTTCGTTGTCTCAAAATAGGATACTCCTCCGATAGGCAAAGGAGGTGCCGACAGTCTAATCTTAAACGGAACATAGAGCGAGAAGTTATCTTGCACCCGCATCGCGCTGTCTACCGGTTTCAGTCGATGTCGTCAGGCAGCGAGATATGATGTCTGACCTCGCAACGCGTGTCAGGCAAGTGATCCGCAACAACCGGACGAAAAGGGTGATTAAGGAGGTGGCAACCACATTGGCGTGGCTGCCAAGATATCGATGATGAAATCCACACTTTCTCTAACGCGAGGCATCGCCTCTTTTCTGCTGCTCCTACCAAGGCCTCTGGCGCTAGGAATAGTGGCAGTGGTGATCGGGTTTGTGGCGTTCGGCGCTTTTGGGGCCTTCCGCGTCTATAGCTACACTCAGAACGATCCGACCTTCTGCCGGTCGTGCCACACAATGGAAAAAGCGTGGGACAGATGGGCCACCAGCGAACACTCCAAAGTCAACTGCCATAGCTGTCATGAGGCCAGCCCGGTCGCGAGCTTCGAACAAGTCGTCAAGTACGCGGTCAATCAGCCGGATGACGTTTCGAAGCACGCACTTGTCAATGACGAAGCGTGCAAGACTTGCCACGAAAGCGGCAATGGCAAGTGGAAGCAGATCGCGGATACGGCCGGGCACCAGGTTCACGTCGAGGACCAGAATCTGAACTGTCTCAAGTGCCACTCGGTCACGCTCCACCGCTTCGCGCCACCCGAGAAGATATGTCTCGCGTGTCACGGCGATCAGACCGTCAAGACTACGGCGATGGCCGAACGCTACTGCCTGGATTGCCACAACTTTTTGCGTGAGAACAGCCCGCTGCGGCCCCAGCGCCAGGACTGCCTGAAATGCCACGAAGCGCAGACTCAGAAAGAGGTTCACTGGCCGACAACCGCCCCGATGCAATTTCAGTGTGCCCAGTGCCATCAGCCGCACAAGGCCGAAACGTCGCCAGTCGCGACCTGCCAGTCGTGCCACACAGAACAGCAAACCAAAGGCAAACATGCGGTTTCGGCGCACACGACCACGAGCTGTAGCACCTGCCACAAACCACATGAGTGGAAGGTGACGCAGCGCGAGACTTGTACGACCTGCCACCAGAACAAGGTCGAACACAATGCCCCGGCGACTTGTAACACTTGCCATAGTTTTCGACAGTAGAGCCACACGCCGCCTTCGGGCCCAGCCGCGGAGTGTCTTCGTGGCCGGGTCCGAAGGCGAAGACCCTTCGCATCTCATATAAGCCAAAGCAAACTCAATGAAATTCTCTATTCAATACCCCTTGACAAGTCAATTAAGTGAGCGTAACCTGTTATTTGCTGCATTGCGGCCCAATGAACCATGCCATGCGCAAGTTCCGTCAACGGTGACCTGGGCCAGCACATCCCGAATGGCCCTCGGGCAGAATACATGCAGTTCGGAGGATTGTGTGCAGAAGCTTTCACTTTGTCTCGGAGCTCTCGTCGTATCACTAGCCCTCGCGTTTCTCGCCGGCTGCGATCTTGAGGGCGTTCCTAAGCCCTCACTACCAGCGCCATCGTCAGCATCATCGTCGAGTGACTCAGACGTACCTCTCCGCCTTAGGACCGTGTGGGCTGGCTCGTACAAAGACGACATTCAGCCCATCTTCAACCAGTATTGCGCCGAATGCCACGGAACGAAGCGAGCGGAGAACGGCCTTCGCCTTGACACCTATGAAGGTGTCATCGCCGGCACCAAGTTCGGACCGGTGGTCATTGCGGGGTCTTCAGGAACCAGCGCACTGCTCTTCGTTCTCGACGGTACAGCGGCCAGCGAAATCCAGATGCCGCACGAAGCGCGCAGGCTCAGCCGGAACCGTCTCGCCAACATTCGCGCCTGGGTTGACGCCGGCGCGAAACAGTAACTGGTCCGTTGAAGATTCTCCTGGCAACGAACAATCCGGGGAAAGTGCGGGAGTATCGCGACCTCCTTTCGCGAAAGGTTTCGGGCAGGTCAGCTCCCGCAGCCCCGCTTAACACGTCAATCACTTTGTTTACTCCGGCCGATCTCGGAATCGACATCTCCGTAGAGGAAACTGGGACGACCTTCGCGGAGAATGCCACCATCAAAGCCAGAGCCTTCGCCTCCGCCAGCGGTAGCTTCGCCCTCGCCGATGATTCAGGACTTGAAATCGACGCCCTTGGCGGTGAGCCCGGCGTCCGATCGTCCCGCTATGCAGGCCCTACTGATGCCGACCGCATCAGAGCGGTGCTGGCCAAGCTCGGGGACCTGCCACTCGAGAAACGTACCGCTCGCTTTCGGTGCGTCGTGGCCCTCGCCGGCCCAACCGGCCAACTCTGGACTAGCGAAGGCACTTGCGAAGGGCTCATCGCTTTCTCGCCACGAGGCCGAGGCGGCTTCGGCTACGATCCCATTTTCTATCTGCCCTCACTCGGCCGCACGATGGCTCAGATTCCGCGGTACCTCAAGAACACTATTAGCCACCGTGCTCACGCCCTTCAGGGCCTTCGTCCAATCATCGCCAGCCTCGCAACAACAACGCCAGACCCTTGATCTTTAATTACGGAGCTTTTCACGAGCGTTCGTCGCTCGGTGCTCTGCTGATGGCACGTTTGAAACCGTACCCAAGAACATTCGCTAATATTTGCTTCTACGTTAATGTCTCAATAGATGCTACCCTACCGTATAGCCGCACATCCGAATAGCCACCATGTCATACAACACCATATGCTCATAGTATACTATCCTCATATCAGGCTGCCACATGGTCCATCTATTAGTATGATGCGCTACCCCAATATCCACACAATCCACCATGGCCACAACGCACTCTCGCCATAGCCATGTATCCATATATAGCCACAATATCATCCTCACATAGACGCATAGACGCATATCCACAAGCGCACTCTAAGTTATCGAAAGAACAATCGCTAGCCATATCCACATATCACGGTAATCGCACAATCCACCCAGCACACATCATGATATCCACACACACACACACACACACACACACACACAATCTTCCTCACTCGTTCCGTCGCACCCATCCACCCAAACAGCGCAACGGCCCTTCGGCGATCAATACGGCACATTCCCACACGATGCCGCTACACTTCATCCCCCAGTCCAGCGTTTCACCCAAAGGTTGGTGCATCCGTGCCCGGCGGGGGGCGCTATGAACCGGAACGCGACGAACCGCGCCCCGATAAACTGTCGACGATCCAACGCTTTCGCTGAATGCTCTCAAGCGCTGTCTCGCACACTGATCCCCCAACACTGTCAGCACCGCCTCACACCGGCTACACATCCTTCGCCCATCCATCATCCCTCGCCCGTTCTACCCCCTCATCTGGCGTCCTTGAAGCTAGCACTTCCCAGCACAAAACTCATTCCGCGGCTAGCCGCATTCCTGGGCCTATCTCACATCAACCTCTCTGCATACGCCGCTCCGTGCGTCCCTAGTGCACAATCAGGCCACATTGGCGGGAATGGCCCCGCCCATTCCTCCCGCTATACGGGATCCCACGCGCGTGACGCCTCACGTAAGGGGAATTTCATCCCGCCGAGCGAGAGAGCCACCGGCCTGATAGGCCACTAGGACATCCAGGCCTTCCAAGCCCGAGGCGTCTCTATATGGCCCAAAGCGACCCTCCAAGACAAGCGCGCTGTCTGTCATCCTGTCCCTGAAACCGGTTCAGGCTTAACGCCAGGGCCACCAGCCACGCCTCGGTTCCTTCCGTCGCCCTGCACCACCCTCAGGACTCACATTCTCAAGCAACTCCCCCACCTTCGCCTCAAGCGCCTCCATGCGCGCCTCCAAACGCTCAATTCTCCGTCCCTCCAACTCCAGCAGATCCCTGGAGGCCTGTAGCGCCTTATCGGCATTCCCCACCGCCGCCTTTAACGTCTCGATCATGTCCACCACTACATCAGGAGACAATACACCACTTGTCGCCTCTCTTGGTGCCTCAGCCGGCTTAGCCTCCGCCTTGCCACGCGCCTTTACTCCTGCCATCGCCAGCTTTAGCTCAGCCAGCGTCTGGTCATACGTCAGGCCCTGGCCAAGCAGCTCCTTCGCGCGACTCAACACCAGCACGTCCCGACTCGAGTACAGCCGATGCCCCCCTACCCCTGCCCCGCTCGCCGCCCCGGAGAGTAACTCCCGGAACTTGGCCGAGTAGATCCTCAATGTACTCGGCGCCAAATCAAGCCGTTTGCACACCTCAGCCGGCTTCAGCAGCTCTTCGCTCATCGCCAGACCCCCTTCCCCTGCCCCGTTCACCCTTTCTCATAATCGCCATGTCCCGCCATCCATAGCCAGCGTCCAGACTATCCGCCATGGCGTTTTCAGCAGCCGCCATCTGCCGCCACGCCCCGCTATCGACCGCCATGCAGCGCCACTATATTACCACAATTCGCCACCACTTACAAGGACATGGCGTTTGTGGCGCTAGATATCTAATCAGCCGTCGGCGCCACCGCAAGGCCCTGACTCGCACTCGCACACTCACCAAACGCAGCGGGCCTCGCAAATGACAGGGTCCTGGCTCGCCGGGCTCTTCGCGTCCCCCAGTGGTCCCAGTGCCACCCACATCTCCGTCGCACGAAGTCCCGACAGCGATAACGCATCGGGTGTAGGCGCCAGATGGCGTACGATCTCCCACAACTCCTATGAGAGAAGATCCATCATCAAGGCCTGTGCGGCCGCAGAGTCCTTCGGAAGCCGCCGAAGGTCATTGGTGAGTGCCCGAGGGACGTGGGGCGCCGCCCGGACGGGATATTTACGTCGGCAGGAGCTGCGAGAACGATGCTCCCATCCTTCCCCAGGAAGAAGCGCTTATCCGGCGGGAAAGGGTGGCATAGAGCTCCCAGAAGGGGTGTCGCTCGTACACCACAGCGGTTTGCCAGTGATCGTCAATACTGTTGCATAGCTATTGCATATCACGTGTGTAGTGACGCTCCAGAGATCCAGAAAGGCCAGCTAGCTATGCTCCACTAGCCGCCAGGCCTGCATCTCTCGCGCGCGCGTTATCGATCCGGCACTGAGCATCGCTGACCCACGAAGCCCCCGCCTGGAAGAAATTCGGCGTATCTGCGTCCTTCCACCGAGGTTAAGACCTTAGAAAACGCAGTATGGACCGCCTCAGGCGCCTCGCCAACCCCTAAACAGAGCTGGGGCTGGGCATAATAGTTATGTCGAATACGTCACACACCGCCATGTGCCCGCCATGGCGGTTAATTGGGGTCCTCTATTATGTCATGTATCCGTTATGTCTGGCCAGCTCTTGGGTATGGCAGCCTGGAGCGTGTGGATGGGGGTCTGGATGGGGGTCCGGAGACTTGCCGCAGCCTTTTCCAGTCCTTCATCCACTACTCTGAGCAATCGCAGCCGTGCTACAGCGCTTTGCGTCCGTGTTGACCAGTCAGTTCTCTGCTGAGGGCGACTGCCAGTCGCCCCTACTGCCAGCCCCTACAGCCAGTCCTTACACAGTCGCCCCTACACAGCCTAGATAACAGCTCAATCTTTTCGCAAAACGCTATAAGACCTGGCGCTCCCCCATGGTGTCAGCTTCCACCTCACCCTCCCCTCCCAGATCCTCCTCAATCTGCGCCGCGTCGCCACAAAGGCAGACACTGCCGACAGGGTCGCTCACACTGGTTGCCCAATCAGTGGGTAGGGAAAGGGACGATACACAGGGCTACCGAGAGACCTGGAATATCACAAGATGCTGGTGATCAAAAGGTTAACCACGGTCGGTGGTGCAAGGCCCAGTCAACGTGGGGGCTTCTGGAGACACATCCAAGGGTGCTGCGCCTCGGCATGATCGGGTCCTTCAGAGAAAGACTTCGCTAATGAAGGGCTCTTTCCAGCGGGCGCGGGAATCGCCCTGGCGGCTCGTGTTTCCACGACTGTTAGAACACTGCCACCCCCGTGTCCCTCTACCCCGTGTCCCTCTACAACGTTTTGCGCACAGATTGGCGTATTGATGCTCGCGAGTGGGATGCGATGAATCGGAACGCGATGAATTGCGCGCCTACGAATTGCCAACGCTCCAATGCCTTCGCAAAATGCTCTAGCGAGCAGCACAGGGCTGGTTGGTGTCGCAAGCGTCTTCTTTGCCGCGAAGGCGCCCTCCCCTACCCTCTCAAGGCCTTATACAAAGATCCGGTCACACTTTGCCCGCTATAAGGGTTCTCGTACGCATCTAGGCAGCGACAGAGCGGCGGAGCAATCGGCGGTAGTAGACGAAGGAGTGTGAAAGCAAAATGGGTTGTTCACGGTGTCAATGGATGCGAAAGGGATAAACAGATGTGCGTGGCACCGAGGCCGGAGGCATTAGAACTGTTGTACATCTCCGGCCAGAGTTACCGTGAACCGAAACTCTCCCGTTCCGTTCTCAGCCTGATCCTCTCACTCAGGCTGACCTCTCAGGTTCGCATCTGCGTTCGGCGGGCAATTCGTATTGGTGCAAGGGCAATGTCTTGGCCAAAGGCGGTGAAATCCACCGACAGGCCTGTCAGTGCGCCCGTCAGGCCTGTCAGTCCGGCCGTAGGCGAAGCGCTGCTTGAGCGATGGCCAACTCTCGGCGCGTCATCTCTCGCAATCGGTACCGACGGCCATCTTGGCTATCGAGGCGTAAGGAAAGCTTCCGGTCCGTGGGCTTTCGAGGACGCCGGGACGGATGAGACAGAAGGAGATGAAGACCGGCGTTGGCAGAGCGATCTTCCAGGGAGGTCAAAGCCGCGTCCGGATATGTAAGCTCATACAATAGTGCGGCTATACGGCAGTTATGATCTACTCACGTTCGTCTATACGTCAGTAGTACCGCACATACCGTGTGGCTCACCGGCGTACTAACGCACAGCCTTTATAGCTCACATCATCCATGTAATATATCACCTAGTAGTAATAGCGGTGGTACTATCTAACATGCTATCCATTGTTATATACTTCTGTGCGCCATAATATTATCCAGTTTATACGGCATTGCTACAAGACTGCTATGCTATGATGGTGCCATAGTGCTATGATGGTATGGTGGTATACTAATATGTGGTTGTGCTGCTATGGCGCTATGGCGCTATGTGTACCAAGTTATATACTTGCCTACATCCACGCATACATACTGCCATATTGCAGCCGGCATATTGCGAGCGTGCGGCCAACGACGAGAGAAACATCCGAAATGGATACTCCTTCTGTGGGCGGGGGACGTCGGGTTCTGGCGGGATAGTAGGTGGATGGCGGTCCGTCCGGAGAATGAGAAGAGCTGGACGACAGGAAGGGTAGAGAGGTTATTCGTGTTCTTTTTCTTTCGATGGATTTGGCAGGGCGAGGCCCGCAGAGTAGCTTGGCGGTGAGGTATGGTACGGCGCGCGACGCTTGATAGAGGGAATGCAGGTGAAGCTTTTTCGTCAGGGACTCTGCCGCAGGCCCTTCTTGATGCGGTGGATGAGATCTTCCTCTCGCCGGAGCGTCGTGAGATCGATGGGGGCTTCCATCGCGATATCGATTAGCGCTCGAATGATAGCCGCCTTCCGAATGGCGCGGCCTCCTTTGCGACGTGCGTCCCGGCAACGGTCCTCAAGCCAGTCGATATGCCGCTCCTCAAGAAAAACTGCTGACTGGCGGGTCACCGCCTTCTCAGGCTCCTCCTCGCTGCGCAACTGCTCTCCTACCGTCTGGCGCACCATCGTCTCTGGTGGCTTGTAGAAAACGGTCTTCCCCTCAGGAACCTGGATGCGCTTGGCCATTGTCAATCTCCTTGGCTAGTTCTCGATAAGCTCGTGCGCCTTCGCTGTTGGATGCGTAGTGCAGGATGGACTTGCCCGTGATCGGGGTCTCCTTGAATCTGACGCTTTCTCTTATCACGATCTGGTAGACGTGGTATTGCTGGCCCAGGGCCTCCCGCGTTTGTTCGAGAATTTCCTTAGCGTGAAGTGTCCGACTATCGAAGCGCGTGGGAAGAATGCCAGTGACCGTCAGGTCTGGATTCACTTCCTCTTGAATCTCACTGATGGTATCCAGCATCAGCCTGACGCCTAGCATCGTGTAGTAATCGCACGTCATAGGGATAAGCACGGTATGGGCCGCGGAAAGGCAATTGACGGTCAAGAGACCGAAAGAAGGAGGGCAATCAAGCAAAATGTAGTCATAGCTCGAAGCCACCGACTTCAAAGCGTTGCGCAGCTTGTCCTCGCGGCGATTGCTGTTCACAAGCTGTAACTCCGCCGCCGAAAGATGGATGTTTGCGGGAGCAAGATCGACGCACTCCTCGACATTGATGACGATATCGGGCAGACGCAAACTGCCCAGGAGCACGTGGTAGATGGTCTTGTCCAGCAGATGCAGCGGCACGCCACAGCCCTCCGAAAGGCTGGCCTGCGGATCGACGTCAACCAAAAGCACCCGTCTGCCCCGCTCTGCCAGAGCAGAACCCAAGGACCTGGTGGTGGTTGTCTTGCCCGATCCACCTTTCTGGTTGGCGATTGCTATCACTCGCGCCACGCCTGCGCCCCCGCCCCATCACATATGTGACATTATAGTGTTGTAAGCCAGGCGCATTATAGATTGCGGTTTCGGGGTTGTCAAGTAGCTTTCCGCCGATGCGGGTATCTGCTCAAGAGTAGGATGCGCAAAACTGGACACTGCAATGGCGACTGTGTTATCCTCTAATACGCTATGGCAGAACAGATCTACGTCTCGATAGATATGGAAATGACGAGTGCCCGTCCCGAAAACCAGGAAATCCTGGAGATCGCGGCCGTGAAGTTCCGTGGCACAGAGGTGCTGGATAGCTGGTCTACGCTGGTCAACCCCCGCTGCTCGATACCTTATAGCATTCAGATGCTGACCGGCATCAAGCAAGAGGACGTCAACCGGGCCCCGGCGCTCGCCGAGGTGATCGGAGATTTCCTGAAGTTTGTGAAGAACTATCCTCTTATCGCGCATTCTGTGGCCGCCGACGTGACCTGCCTCGATCGCAAAGGCGTTCATCTCGATAATCAGCAGATCGACACTTTCGAGCTGGCGTGCATTTTGCTGCCTCATCTGGCCAGCTATAGTCTGGAATCTGTGGCCACCTACCTCAACGTCTCGTTTAGAAAAACGCATCGTGCGGCGGATGACGCGCTTACGCAGAAAGAGGTGCTTGTCGCCCTTGTGAGACGTGCCGAAGAGCTTGACCTATCGATCGTGCAAGAGATCAATAGATTGGTTGCCCCGACGACGTGGCAGATGAAGGAGATCTTCCGCGAGATCGAGCGCCGCAAGTCGTTTTCAGCCTTTGGTGGCAGCTCCATTCGCCAGCAACTCGCGGCAAAGAGCGGCCTCGAGGTAGCGGCTCTGGACCTGGCATTTGTCGCAGAGGAACCTGAAGAACCGTTGGTTCCAGCGTCAAAGCGGCGCCCTATCGATAAACTGGCCTTGAAGTCTATGCTTGGTCCCGACGGACTTTTCTCTCAGAAATTCGATAGGTACGAGCACCGTCCACAACAAGTGCAGATGATGGAAGCCGTCGCCGACGCCTTCGACAATGGCGAGAACCTGATCGTCGAGGCCGGAACCGGGACCGGCAAATCCGTGGCATATCTCTTGCCCGCCGCGCATTTTGCGGTGCAAAACAGCGAAAGGGTGGTCGTTTCAACGAACACCATCAACCTTCAGGACCAGCTTTTTAATAAAGACATCCCATCGCTCCAAAGCATTCTGCCGTTCGCTTTCAAGTCGGCACTGGTGAAAGGCAGAAGCAACTACCTGTGCCTAAGTAGATGGGCCGCTCTGCAGCGACATCACGAGATCAAGCCTGAGGAAATCCAGACGCTGATCAAGATACTCATCTGGCTGCCCACCACGCAGACAGGCGACGTCGCCGAACTGAGCCGGCTATCCGGCGATGAGGCGGGCGTTTGGAAAAGGATATCGGCCGCGAACGAAGGGTGTAACGGCAGCCAGTGCACACACTTCAGGAAAGGGACCTGCTTCCTTTATCGAGCCCGTCGCAAGGCAGAAAGCTCGCATATCATCGTGGCAAACCACGCGCTCGTTCTCAGCGATCTGGCCTCCGATGGCGTCTTGCCCGATTATGATTATCTGATCGTCGACGAGGCCCAACACCTGGAAGCCGAGGCCACCGAACAGCTCGGGTTTTCAGTAAGAGAAAGCGAGCTACTCGCCACCCTTAACGAACTGGCCCGTCGCGGCGACGGTGACCGGGATCGACAGATCGGCCTTCTCCCGGATCTCAAGAATCACTTCCGGGGCAGTGAAGTTCCTGCCCGTGTGCAAAAGGACCTTGAAGCGTTGGCGGGCAAATTGGTGAACGAAGTCGAGGAAGCGCGAGGGGCGGCGACGTTGTTCTTCGATCGCCTCAACGATTTCCTTCTGCAGCACACGAGGGACAACAAGGGCTATGAAATCCGTCTGTTGCTCACGGGAGGAATACGACGCCAGCCCGCATGGGATGACATCGAGCTGACCCTCGAATCGCTTTCATCTCCTTTGAAGGCCATCAGCAATGGCCTCACCAGTTTACTCACGGTGTTGTCGGAGCTTGAAAGCTACAAGGTGCTCGACTACGACGCGCTGATGGCAGATTTGACCAGACAGGCGCGGTTCCACGAAAGCGTTCTCGAACAAACGCAGGTCCTGGTCCTTAACCCACAGGCAGACGGAATCTACTGGATCTCGATGGGGGCGCACCGCAACGATGTTGCATTGCATTCGGCGCCGCTGCACGTCGGCCAGGCATTGCAGGCTAAACTGTACTCGACCAAGGAATGTGTTGTCCTTACCTCGGCCACGCTGAGCACCGAGCGCAAGTTCGACTTCATCGCCGAGCGCCTCGGGTTCGCAGAGGCCAATCAAGTTATCGTCGATTCCCCATTCGATTACTCGCGCTCTACGCTGGTCTATGTGCCCACCGATATGCCTGAGCCGGAGAAGCCCTACTACCAGAAGCACCTGCAGCAAAGCATCCTGGATATTTGCGGCGCCACAGGTGGACGCGCGCTCGTGCTTTTTACCTCACACAGCCAGCTGCGCTTGACCTGGCAGGCCATTCGCCACCCCTTGCAGGACCAAGGCATCCTTGTTCTCGGGCACAACGTGGACGGCATGCCCCGCAGGCAACTGCTTCAAACGTTCAAGACTAATCCGAAGACCGTGTTACTGGGAGCGGCGAGCTTCTGGGAAGGGATCGACGTCGTCGGCGACGCGCTCAGCGTGTTAATCATTACGCGCCTTCCCTTCGCGGTGCCGTCCGACCCGGTGTTTGCGGCGCGTAGCGGGCAGTTCCGTGATCCCTTCCGCGAGTTTAGTCTGCCGCAGACCATTCTGCGCTTCAAGCAAGGTTTTGGCCGACTCATCCGCAGCCAGAGTGATCGAGGCGTGGTCGTGATCCTCGACAGCCGTATTTCATCCAAATCCTATGGAAAAGCCTTCATCTCCTCCTTGCCGTCCTGCAGCTTCCGATATGGTCCCCTGCACCAGGCCGCCCATCAGACTATCGATTGGTTATCGCCTGTTTCCAGATAGCGTGAATGAGCGCGATGTGATAGAATTCTCAGCAACGTCCCTTATGACCTGGATCGCGCCTTAGCGTTAGTGCAGTTTGCGCTGGTATATGATACCCCGCCCAGGGCAACACGCCGGCCTCGATACGTCTCAAGGTGTGCGATGTATCGGGGTAGAGGATTGCCCCTACGCCGCCCGGTCGATTGCTAAAACCTATCGCAAACTGTCGTGGATCGTTCTTAGAAGAGAATCGCTCTTGCTGCCTGGTCTCGGAGGCTTGGGGTAGATGGAGTTTGTCTGGTGGCTGGGGCTGATCCTCTTGCTGGCCCTCGCCTTCGATTTCTTCAATGGCCTGACCGATAGTGGCGCCCTGGTGGCGACGATGTTGTCCACCGGCGCGATGTCGCCGAGGTTGGCACTGGTCAGCGTCGCGTTCGCCGAGCTGATCGGTCCGTTCCTCTTTGGGGCGGCCGTCGCGACAACCATTGGCACGGGAATAGTCAATCCCAGGATGGTCACGGCTGAGGTTGTTCTCGTCGCACTCTTCAGCGCCCTCGCGTGGAACGTCCTGGCATGGCGGTTAGGCTTGCCAACCAGCTCGACGCACGCGCTCGTCGGCAGCATCACGGGCGCTGCCATTGCTGCCGACGGCCTTCAGGTGCTGGCCATCGGTGGCCTATTGAAAATCGCCATCGCGTTGCTGGCCGGGCCGACGCTTGGGGGCTTTTTAGGTTATGTCTCGCTGAAACTCACGGTTTTCATTCTCCGAGGGGCCACGCCGCGAGTCAACCGCCTGTTCAAACGGGGGCAAATCGTGACATCGCTGGCGCTAGCTGTAGGCCACGGCGCAATGGATGCCCAGAAGACGATGGGCGTGATCACGCTGGCATTTGTCGCGGCCGGGGTCTTTCCGACGTTCAACGTGCCCTTATGGGTGACGGCTCTTTCCGCCGCCTTTCTATCGCTGGGCGTATCGCTCGGCGGTTGGTATACGATCAGAACGTTAGGAGCCAGGATCTACCGCGTTCGTCCGGTCCACGGATTCACGTCGCAAGCATCGTCGGCAGCGATAGTCCTTGTCGCCGCGCTATTGGGGGGGCCATTGAGCGTTGCGCAGGTCGTATCCTCGGCCATCGTTGGCGCCGGGGCAGGCGAGCGAGTTTCGAAGGTGCGCTGGGGAGTAGCAGGGACGATGATCGTCGCCTGGATGCTAACCATGCCGGTGACGGCGGTTGTGGCTGCCGCAACGTACAAACTGGTGGCTCCACTCTTGCAATTGTAGGTGATAGATGTGGTTTGAAAGGCTGTTTAAGCCAAGGCAAAGCAACTTCATCAAGATGCTGACAGAGCAGGCGCAGAGGACGCTCGAAGGGATGGAGGCGCTCGAGGCCTACGCCAGGTCAGGAGACGAGGAGATGGCGAGGAAGGTCGTGCGACTGGAAAGAGAAGAGGATGAGCTGCGCCGCGTTCTCATCGACGAGCTGAACCGCAGCTTCGTGACTCCCATCGACCGAGAAGATATCTTCGCGCTGTCGCGAGCTATTGATGATGTGCTCGATTACGCTTATACTACAATTGACGAGATGAGCATCTTGGAACTTCATCCGACTGCCCATATGCAAAAGATGGCAGCGGTGCTGCGCGAGGCCACGGAGGAGATCTATTACGCGGTTTTGCACTTGAAGGATCATCCGACAATCGCCGCCGAGCACACCGTCAGGGCCAAAGCGCTGGAGAACCAGGCGGAGAGCATTTACCGTGAAGCCATCAGGGACCTTTTCAATCGCGTGAAGACGCTCGACGACGTCGTCTACATTCTGAAGATGCGCGAGGTGTACAGGCACTTAAGTAACGCTGCTGACCGGGGTGATGAGGCAGCGAATATCATCGGCGACATCGTCGTCAAGATGACGTAATTCACCTTGATTACTGCATGATTAAGGGCACCTAGTTGGAGTTCGATGCCACCCAAGCCACCCCTGATATTACTCTTTCCCGATGGCGGTTTCCTATTAGTGTGACGGGGAGCAACCACGAAACACGCGAAATACACGCGGGGGGACGAGTATAAAGGAGTTTTGGGGCAGCCCGACCTGGCGGCGCATTAAGCACTGGCTTCCAGAAGGAGAGATGAGGCGAGATGGAAGAAGCGGCAGTTTATAATATCAGAATGGCCGTGCCTGAGGACCTGGCACAGATCAAGGCCAACATTCAGCGCTCTATGGCCAACCCGGAAGGCAAGACCGTGCGCAAGGGGCTTAAGGATGCGATTGAGCGGCGAGAGATTATGATATTGGAGCGCGCCGACCTCAAAGAAAAGACCAGCAAGATCAGCGCGTTCATCGAATGGTACACCAAGGTGGACGGCACCATTACGATCAGAGATATCGGCACCGTTGGCGAAGAGCCCAACGAAGGGATGGCCAAGCGTCTGATACGCGAGCTACTTCGTCTGGCATCTCCTCCCGAAGCCCACGCGAAGCTGAGGGCGGATCTCACGGCCTGGAATAATATCTTCCAGGACCTACCCGGATTCCAATTAGAAGGGCGCGAGTACTCACGTCCCCATTGGAGGACCATCTGGCTCTGGACGCCCGAAGCCGAGCGACGCGAGCGCACCCCCCGACGTACGAAACGCTAACAGTCTGGCAGAGATCGATGGTCGATGGTCGGCCGGTCCGAGCACCACGGAATTACGGAGACGGCACGAGAATCCGTTTTCGGCCTGGAAGAAATCCGTTATCGCAGCAGATGCCGTCGAAGAGCCTCCCCATTTCTTCCACGTTTATTCATTCGGAATTGTTGACCGGAAAGTATTGACAACCTGTTATCCAGGTGGTAACCTGTCACCATTACGGCAAGCTATGCTTGCGAAGTCTACAGCCTGGAACCCTCTGGCGGACCGAGGGGATCACCGCGCGAAGAAGGTTGTGCTGTGCTATCAGGCGCTAGCACGACTGAGGCGTACAAGCTAATATTGATTTTCTAGATGGATAGCTTTGATCTGAGGCCGACAAAAGGATGTGCCGGCAAGGCGCATTAGTTGGTCGCCGAGGCCTCGGGGAGCAAGTGGCGAAACCGACCATCAAGTTTGTTTGATGGTCGGTTTTTGTTTTCCCTGGCCCTACTGGCTGGGGCGTTCCTTGATGCCTACGACCGCCCGCGGGGGCGCAGGCACGATAACAAAAACAAACGCCCGGGTCGACACAACAGCCTGGCCCACAGGCTAAGATCCACTGGCAATAGGAGGAGAGAATAGTGAGGAGATCGCGACGGAAAGTATCGCTGGTAGCGATGGTTTCGATCATAGTGGTATTGTTTCAGGCTTTCCCCGTGGCCGTTTTCGCCGATGAGGAGCCCGGAACGGATTCGCAGGGGATGGGGCCATCATCGGCGCCCCTGCTCGGGTCGATCGTTCCGGTTGTCAATGAAACAGGACATATCAGCCTTTCGGTTGACGGCGTCGGCACATACAGGGATCCCGGAACCATTCAGGTGAAGAAGCCCGCGGGGGCCACAGTGAGGGCCGCCTATTTGGCGGCCGCGACGGCTGGCTTCTGGTACCCTGGCTGGTATATTCCCAATGGACTTGTCAAGATCGATGGCGTTGGGATCAAATGGGATATTATCACGCCGAGCAGTATTCATTCGTGGAATCACTGGGCGAATGTAACATCCCTGGTGAAGGCGAAGATCGACGCCGCCCCTGCCGGACTCGTAGACTTCACCATCAGCGAGACCAATTCTTATGCAATCGATGGGGAAATCCTGGCAGTTATTTTCGACGACCCTGACCAGACGACCAGCAACACCATAGTGCTTCTCTTCGGAGGGCAGGATATCACAGGAGATATCTTCAACATCGGGTTGGCCGAACCTGTAGACAAGACTGACCCCAACTTGATACTGGATTTATCCCTGGGAATCTCGTTCGGCTATCAGTCGACAAATCAGCGCAGCCTGGTGGACGTCAACGGGGTCCGAGTGACATCCTCGGCAGGCGGTCAGGACGACGGCGCGAGTTGGAATGGCGCACTGATGACAGTGGGGGGCATCGGTGATACGAACGCCAACCCGGATCCTCAGGCCTATCCAAGCAGCCCGCGTACAGACGACGAGCTGTACAACCTGCTACCTTTCGTGAACAACGGCGATACGAAGATCACCGTCTACACCATAAACCCTACAAACGACGACAACATCTTCTTCGCGGCGCTATTCCTGGCGTCAACCACCGCGGTGGTGGGAGAGGGGATCGTCCTCGCTCCTATGGGGCACACCAACCCGCTGGGCGCAGTCCATACTGCCACGGCGACGGTGCAGGATTCCAACGGTAGACCTATGGCTGATCGGCAGGTGGACTTCAGAGTGGTCAAAGGCCCGCATGCCGGCCTGATAGGCAACTCCACGACGAACGCCGTTGGACAGGCGACGTTCACCTACAAAGGCACGTCTTCAGGAACCGATACGATCGAAGCAAGCTTCGTAAACAGTGCCGGGCGCACCATCACATCCAACCGGATCGCCGAGACGTGGGAAGCTCCGTTCGATTCCAGGCCGCCGTCGACGACTGCCACACGCTCTGTGCAACCGAATGCCAACGGCTGGAGCAAGACCGATGTGGCAGTCAACTTCACAGCCGGTGATAACCCTAATGGCTCAGGTATCAAAGAACTTCGCTACAGCGTCAACGGCGGGCCCGAGACCATCGTTACAGACACTACAGCGTCCCTCGCGCTATCGACAGACGGCGCGCACAATGTCGCCTATTACGCGAAGGATAACGCCGGCAACGCCGAGACCCCTAGAACGCTGATGGTAATGATCGACAAAACAGCCCCGACGATCAAAGGCGCGCAGACGCCTGGAGCGAACGCCAGCGGCTGGAACAACTCCGAGGTCAGCGTGCGCTTCGCGTGCAGCGACAGCCTGTCCGACGTAGAAACCTGTTCGGCGCCAGCAACTTTGAGCAGGGAAGGTGCTAACCAGTCGGCCACCGGCACTGCCGTGGACAAGGCAGGCAACTCTGCCTCGGTCACGATCGCCAATATCAGCATCGATACGACGAATCCCAAAGTAGCGGTAAGCCGAACGCCGTCGCCGAACGCGAATGGCTGGAACAACACGACGGTGGAAGCAACCTTCAACGCGAGTGACGACCTTTCCGGCCTGGAGACAGGGGCTACGGAAAAAGTGTCGTTGAGCCTGGAGGGCACGAACCTTGGGGCCAGCCGCACTTTCACCGACAAAGCAGGCAACGCGGCGACAGGCTTCATCTCCGGCATCAACATCGACAAGACGAAGCCGAGCATAACGATTGCTTCGCCGACAGCCCGGTCTTATCGCACCTCCGAGAGCCTCACCCTCCAGTTCAACACGGCCGACGCTCTCTCAGGCGTTAGCGCCACCACCGCAACGCTCGATGGCGCCCCCGTGACGAATGGCCAGACTCTCAACCTCGCTGGAAAAGTGGGCAGCCACACGTTTACAGGCAGTGCGACAGACAACGCGGGCAACGTCCAGAGCAATTCGGTCACCTTCGATGTGTTGATCGACGCGACCGTGAATTGCGACCCCAACAACCTCGAGAAGTCGACCAGTGGAGGTTGGATCACGTGCCGCATCCAGCTTCCAGACGGCTACGATGTAGCGGCCATTGACGACGCCTCGGTGCAACTGAACGGAGCGTCAGCCTACGTCGAGAGGCAGGGCTCGACACAGCCAGCAGCCGGTGGCAGCAACGTCATCGGCCCCGTAAACGGCGGGATCAAGCAGCGGATGGTGAAGTTCGACCGCCAGGCGGTGATCAATTCGCTGGGCCCTGCCACGGGGAGCGTGGTGCTGACAGTAACTGGCAGACTGGCCGACGGTCGCGGCTTCATTGGTAGCGACAGCATACACGTCGTCGGGCAGGACGGGTCTGCCGGGCAGGGGAAGGCTACGAAGCAGTAGGCTATTTCTGGAGTTTCCGGGTAGACCTGGGCAGGCAAAGTTTTGACAGGGGGCGGGGCTCTGACGAGCGCAGGCCGGCCCCCTGATAGTCACCCGCAATCCCATCTTCACTCTGGGAAGCCATGACCAGGTGCACAGGGTTGAGCACCTGGCAATACGCTCATACGCAGACCCTATGCCGCCACACCACCTCCTCGGCACTCGAAAGGTTACGCGCTCCGCCGGGTGGAGCGGCTACATTGTCTCTAGATGGCAACGACGGAATCGGCAGTAGGCAGAGGCCGCCGTCCGGTGGACGGCGGCCCTGAGCTGACGTTATTCTTGCCACTTCCTGTGCTTGCGGCGGCACTAACACCTACGTCGCGGCGGCGAACTCTGGCTGCGTCTTCGATGATGGTGGCGGGGCCGAGAGGCCCGAGAAGATATCCTCCAAGGCATTGCCTTCCAAGGTTTCCTCTTTGATCAGCCTTTCGGCAAGGCGATTCAACACTTCTCTTTGCATGGTTAGGATATCCTTGGCCACGTCATAGGCTTTACCGATCAGCGACCGAATCTCCTCGTCGATCTGCTCCGCGATCTTCTCGCTGTAGTTCTTCTGCTCGCCGATCTCGCGCCCGAGGAAGATAAGCTCTTCCTTGTGGCCGAGCGCCAGCGGGCCAAGAATCTTGCTCATGCCATATTCCGTCACCATCTTACGAGCGATGGCGGTTGCGCGCTCGATATCGTTCTCCGAGCCCGTCGTCATCTCGCCAAACACCAACTCCTCGGCGACATGGCCGCCAAGCGCCCACGCCAGGGTATCCTCGAATTGAGACTTCGTCCACAGGTAGCGATCCTGCGCCGGCAGCAGACGGGTATAACCGCCCATCATGCCCCTCGCGATGATCGACACTTTGTGGACCGGGTCGACATTGGGCAGCATCCTGGCCACCACGGCGTGCCCCGCCTCGTGATAGGCGGTTATCGCCTTTTCTTTTTCACTGATGATCCGGCTCTTGCGCTCGGGTCCAGCGATCACGCGGTCGATGGCTTCCTCGAATTCTTCTAAGCCGATGCTCTTCTTGTTCCGGCGTGCCGCCAGAATCGCCGCCTCGTTCACGAGGTTCGCCAGGTCGGCGCCCGAGAAGCCCGGCGATTGTTTGGCCAGCACTTCGAGCGAGATGTCTTTTTCGAGCGGCTTGCCCCGCACGTGTACTTCAAGTATCGCCTTGCGGCCGCTGATATCTGGTCTGTCGAGCACGACCTGTCGATCGAAGCGGCCCGGCCGCAACAGGGCCGGGTCCAGAACGTCGGGCCTGTTGGTCGCGGCAATGACGATCACATTGGTGTTCGTGTCGAACCCATCCATCTCGACCAGTATCTGGTTGAGCGTCTGCTCGCGCTCGTCGTGGCTGCCGCCGAGACCCGCGCCACGCTGGCGGCCCACGGCGTCTATCTCGTCCACAAAGACGATGCAAGGGGCGTTGCGCTTTGCCTGATCGAACAGGTCGCGCACGCGCGATGCGCCCACGCCGACAAACATCTCGACGAACTCCGATCCCGAGATACTAAAGAATGGAACGCCAGCCTCGCCGGCGACGGCGCGTGCCAGGAGCGTCTTGCCGGTTCCCGGCGGGCCCACCAGCAACACTCCCCTGGGAATTCTCGCCCCCAGGGCCACGAACTTCTCCGGATACTTCAGGAATTCGACAACCTCTTGCAGCTCCTGCTTCGCCTCCTCGACCCCCGCGACGTCAAGAAAGGTGATCGTTGGCTTATTGCTCATAAACATCCGGGCGCGACTCTTACCGAACGAAAGCGCCTGGTTGTTTGTCCCTTGCGCCTGTCGCATCATAAATAAGAGGAATCCCGCAAGGAAAATGAACGGGAGGAACTGGACCATCATGCCGATCCAGTTGCCAAACTCCGCCGGTTTCTTGACGTCGATGGCCATGCGGTCCAGCTCTTCGGGCTGAACCCCGGCATCCTTTAGCATCTGGTAGATATTGGAGTTAGGCTCCTTTCGCGAAGTGGCCTTGCTTGGCGTGTCGTAGCGCTCGATAGTGAGGTTATCACCCTCGACGCTAATTCGCTTTATGTTACCTTTTTTGGCTTCCAGGATCACCTCGCCAATGCTCATATTTCCTGGTTCTTTTACCGAACCCTGATTGATGAACGAGAGGAAAAGAGCGATCGCGGCCACCAAGATCAGCAGATAGATGAAGCTGTTCCTTAGCCATTTAGTATCCAAATCGAATCCTCCGCGCCTAGTACGCCAGGGAAAGAATGTGCATCTGCGTTGCCATTATACCAAATATGGCCAAAAAATCAACCCAATCGCCAGGCAAAGCGCCCGGCCATTAGCTTGCTTTTTGCCCCTGTCTCGACACAAACCTTTTTGCAGCCGTAGACCCACCGTCCTTGAGCACGCCAATAAAGGCTAGATTGCGGTAAAGCTCGGCGAAGTCAAGGCCATAGCCCACGACGAACTGGTCGGAAATCTCGAACCCCACGTAATCCAGCGTCACATCGGCCTTTCGCTTTTTCGTTTTGTCGAGCAAGGTGCAAATACGCAGACTAGCGGGATTCCTGGTTTCCAGAACCTCCCGAATGTATTTGAGCGTCAATCCTGTGTCGACTATGTCCTCGACGATGAGCACGTGCTTGCCCTCGATGGAGGCGTCCAAGTCTTTGACGATGCGGACCACGCCGCTCGATTCCGTGCTTCGACCATAGCTCGATATGGCCATAAAATCGATCTCAAGCGGCAGGGAGATCGCCCGCGCGAGGTCGACCACGAACATCAGCGCTCCCTTGAGGACCCCGACGAGAACCAGCTCCTTTCCCTCGTAAGCAGTGGTGATCTGCGCCCCCAGTGCGGCGACTCTCGACCTGATCTCCTCTTCAGCGACCACAACGTCCTGGATGTCGTCGAAGACGTTGTTACCTAGCATTACCGATTCTCCTCCTATGGGCATTAGTCCTGGCTGCGCTGCACGAACCTTAGACAGAGCACTCTGGCGGTCCTTGGCGTGACCTTCACGCGGTCGTCGATGCGCAACCCCGCAACCCAGATAATGTGCTTCTCGGACTGTACGATGGGTACGTCGTCACGGCGATAGCGCGGCACCTTCTCGTCGACCAGGAAGTCTTGTAGCCTCTTCTCCGCGGCCATCCCGAGGGGGCGGAACCTGTCGCCATCGTGGCGTCGGCGCACTGTGAGCCTCGTCCCGGCCCGGGAGTAGTCCAGGTCCGCGTGCCAGGGGTCTCCCTTGAGGCACGGCCCCGTCACCACATTCGCGATTACCCGCCAGTTGGAACCGACGATAGCGGTCTCACCGGGGACCATCAGCGGCTGGCCCTCCATAGAAAGCGACGGCTCGACCGCAGGTTCCTCGAAACGCACGAGAATCTCGCCATAACCCTTGACGATCCTGACACCTTGCGGCCACATAACTACGGCGCCGGTGCGACCCTCTTTCATCGTCGCCACGGCATTTGCCAGGTGCACGGCCCCCACGCCCAGCAGGTCCCCGACAAGCCATTCCGCCGCCCTTCTCAACATATATCTCTGGATGCTGGGATGGAGGCCCTGCCACGCTTCCAGATCGATGCTGACGCGCCCTTCCTCGACCCTGGCCAGCCTGGCCCATACCTTTGCCACCTCATCCTGAATGAAGTCGAAGTCCGTCGCCGCGATTTCCGCCGCGCGCAAGGCGGCATATTTGAACCTCGGATTGTATTCCAATAGCCGCGGGATCAACCGGTGGCGAATGCGGTTGCGCAAAAAAGCCACCTCCAGATTAGTCCGGTCGGCACGATGGGCAAGCCCGTACAACCGAAGATAGTCCTCGACCTCGCCTCTGGTGACCTCGAGCAATGGACGGATAACGCGCAGCGGCAGCAATCGCCTCTCGACATCGCTCGAGATATGGTAGTTGGTTACGGCCAGCATACCCCTCATCCCCGCGAGCCCCGCTCCCCGCAGCAAGTGCAGCACGACGGTTTCCACCTGATCATCAGCCGTGTGTGCAACCGCCACGCAATTCGCACCGGTCTGTTTGGCCACCTCGGCAAAAAAGGTGTAGCGGGCTTGTCTCGCCGCGTCCTCGAGGCTCAGATGCCGCTCCTGTCGCAGAGCTCCGACGTCCCGCGCCCCGATAGTCGACGGCAGCCCCCGTTGCCGCGCGAGCTCGGCCACCCAATGGGCATCCGCCTCAGAATCCTCACCCCGCAGCATATGATTGAGATGAGCGACGTGAACGCGCACGGCCCTGCCTCGAGAGTAGGCCTCAAGCCAGTGCAGCAAGGCAACCGAATCAGCCCCGCCCGAGACGCCGACGACAACGAGGTCCCCAGGCCCAAACATATGGTTAAGCTCGACAGCCAGACGCGCTTTCTCTGCAAGCATAGTAACAAAAAGGGAGGATCAAGATAGCTCGATCCTCCAATGCAAACTTTGGTCGCGGGGGTTGGATTCGAACCAACGACCTTCGGGTTATGAGCCCGACGAGCTTCCGCTGCTCCACCCCGCGGTAATCTGGCGTTTGCCGATCAGTCCGTCTATTGGACCTCATCTTACTGGCAATTATACTCAATATCGATCAGATGGTCAAGCTCCTGAGCAGCCAGGCGCTCTGGCATAAAGCCTTGACATCATACGATAGGAGTGCTAGCATATCTTTGGCGCATGATTGCCAGGTGGGGCAATGGCCCGCCTGGCCTTTTGCTAACCGCAGCGAGTAACGTACTATTCGACCCGGGGGGAGAAGGTGGATTGAAGATCGCTATCGGCTCGGACCACGCCGGTTTTCACCTGAAGCAAGATATCATCGCTCTGCTCACCTCTCTTGGACACCAGCATAAGGACTTCGGCGCGTACGATATACAGCCCAGCGACTACCCCGATTATGTGAAGCAGGTCGCCGACGCCGTAGTCGCGCAAGATTATGATCTAGGCATATTCATCTGCGGCACCGGCATCGGGCCGACCATGGCCGCAAATAAGATCCGGGGTATCCGGGCCGCTGTTTGCCACGACACGTACTCGGCCCACCAGAGCCGTGAGCACAGCGACGCCAATGTGCTCTGTCTTGGCGCGAAAGTCATCGGCGCTGGCCTCGCCGCCGATATCGTGGAAACCTGGTTGAAAGCCGGTTTTTCTGGCGAGGAGCGGCACCAGAGACGCATCGACAAGATGATGGCGCTGTAATGAGCACGTGGGGCATCGTCGGCCACAAACGTGCGGTCAGTTTGCTGCGTCGCAGCGTTGAACGCGGCCGAATCAGCCATGCGTATCTGTTCTCAGGGGCATCGGGAATCGGCAAGACCACGCTGGCGATGACCTTTGCCAAGGTTCTACTTTGCGCCTCGCCTGACCCACCGTGCAATGAATGCCGCCGTTGTCAGTCGATTGCCAAAGGAACCCATCCAGACGTTCGGCTGCTCAAGGTGGCGGCAGGGTCGAATGAGGCCTTGGGCAATGAAACGACCGCCAAGACAGGCAAGAGCCGGTCGATCAAGATCGAGCAAATCCGAGAGCTGCAGCGGGATACCGCGTTGCTGCCCTATGAGGGACAGTGGAAGGTTTACATCATCCGCAACGCAGAAGATATGTCGATCGAAGCCGCGAACTGTCTGCTGAAAACCCTCGAAGAGCCCCCCAGGTCGGTCGTGTTGATTTTGACCTGCGCAGATGCTAAGATTGTACCGGCAACCATCGTATCCAGGTGCCAACACGTGAGCCTGTGGCCGTTGGGCGTGGAAGAGGTGACGGCTGCCTTGCGCCAGAGATCGGGGATTGCGGAGGCAGATGCAAAGACGCTGGCTCACCTTAGCGATGGGCGAATAGGCTGGGCGCTGAACGCAGCCGCCGATAGTTCGATTGTTGGCGATCGAGATGACCGGCTTCACAAAGTTGTTGACGTCACGGGAGGAAGCCGCACCGCTCGCTTCAAATATGCCGAAGAACTGGCCGCGTTGTTCAGTCGTGATCCCGAGGCAGTTTACGCGACGCTCGACCTCTGGTTGAGCTGGTGGCGTGACCTGCTGTTGATCAAAAATGGATGCCACGACATGGTGACGAATCTACACATGGTTACACGCCTGCTCGAGCAGGCGATGAAATATACTGTGGAGCAGCTTCACGGCTTTATGGTCGAAATCGAGTCGGCCAGAAGCCAACTTGAGCGAAACGTCAACGCCAGGCTGGCGTTGGAGGTGATGGTGCTCAATGTTCCACAGGCATATGGTTAGGAGAAGAATGTGCCCGAAATCGTCGGAGTTCGATTCAAACGGGCCGGAAAGATATATTACTTTTCTCCCGGAGGGCTCGATTTAGAAGTCGAAGAGCGGGTGGTTGTCGAGACCGCAAGGGGATCTGAAATTGGCTACGTGGTCATCGCTCCAAAACAGATCCTGGATAGTGAAATACAGGAACCCTTGCGGCCGGTGTTGAGGAAAGCTTCGCCCGAAGAATTGCATCAAATGGACGTGTTCAAGGGCAAAGAGCGAGACGCTCTACGCAAGTGCGGCGAGAAGATAGCCCATCACGGACTGCCGATGAAGCTGGTCGGCGCCGAATATAACTTCGATGGGAGTCGCCTCACGTTCTATTTCACGGCAGATGGACGCGTCGACTTTCGTGAGCTGGTGAAAGACCTGGGTGCGACGTTTCGTACCCGCATAGAACTAAGGCAGATTGGCGTTCGCGATGAGGCCAAAATGCTCGGCGGACTGGGGCGGTGCGGCCGCGCGCTTTGCTGTTCCTCTTTCCTGGGAGACTTCAGTCCGGTCTCCATTAAAATGGCCAAAGACCAGGACCTTCCTCTGAACCCGATGAAGATCTCTGGGATCTGTGGCCGGCTGCTATGCTGCTTAAGTTACGAGAACGAAACTTACTGCGCCGGGCGCCAGCATCTGCCACATACAGGCGAGCAGGTCAGCACCCCACACGGTCCAGGTAAGGTCGTCGGCGTCAACGTCATCAAAGATTCAATCTCAGTCAGATTGGAGAGCGAATCCACGGTCGAAGTACCCGCCTGCCAGGTCAAACGGACCGGACCGGAGGAGCGTCCGAGCCAGCCGACCGGTCGAAAGGTCCACATCAACAAGAGCTAGGTCCCTCGGCGTTCCTTCCAGAACACAGCTAGCGTTGCGCCGCCGAGAATCAGCAGCAGAATGAACGCGCCGATTTCTATCTCTAAGAGGGGCCATTGGGGGGGGGCCTGCTGGGCACTATTCGCCGGCGGCGCCGACTTTTCATCGCCGTCGCCGCTCGACGGCACCTTCTCGGAAACCCCTCCTCCCGCCGTCGTCGCCCGCTGTGGCACCAGCGCGGTGCCCGTCTCAGCAGTGTCTGGCGCTTTCTGGACCTCGTTGTTCGCCTCATCCTGAGGCTGCTTCGCGGCCGCAGATGGCGCGGGCGCGCCTGAGGGTGCCCTCGGCGCCGCCGACATCGGCCCGGGGGCGAGCGCCGGGGCCGGCAGCGCTGGCTGAGCATCTAGCTTTTCAAGTTCTCGCGAAGTCGGGCTGGCCACGGCGCTGAAAGACTCCACTTGCTGAACCGCCACCGCATCCTTTGGCTGAGGCATCGACGACACGGACGTCATTTGCACGTACAGGCTCGCCACGAACATCGTCAATACCATCGCGGCCAGGGCAAACGTCGCGTTTCGCAGATAGGGGAAGAACGTTGGGAGCGTGCGCGGCTGCGCCGCGAGCGCGAACGAGCGCGGCATAGCAATGACAGGCAGGTCTCGCAGCGCCTGGACTGTCACGCGCAATTCCTGAAGCTCCCGCCCGCAGCGAGCACATCGCGGAAGGTGTTCCTCCACCTGCCGCCGCTCATCTTCGCTGACCTGCCCATCGAGATATGGCGAAAGCAATTCTGTTATACCATAACACCTTAACTCGCGATCAAGCAACGCCAACCTCGCCATTCTGCACAGCGCATGATCTCAATTTCATCCCTCAACGTCATGACGATATCGGGAAGGCAAAAGTTCCCCCCTGCGCATCAAATGATCGCGCATACGGGCGCGCCCTCTAGCCAGGCGAGATTTCACCGTGCCGAGCGAGCAATTCGCCACCTGCGCGATCTCTTCGTAGGAAAGCCCTTGCACATCCGACAGCACTACCGCCAGTCGCTGCTCCGCCGGCAGACAAAGAAGTCCATCCCGAATATGCGCCATCAACTCCCGGCGGAGAGCGATCTCTTCTGGCCCCGCGTCTGGGTCGGCGAACTCGGTAGGCGATTCCACATCGTCGACCAACGCGTCGAGCGACGATGTGGGATGGCGCTGTCGTTGCCGCAGGCGATCGTAGCATGCGTTTGAGGTTATTCGGAGAATCCAGGCCTTGAAAGAGCCGCCACGAAAGCCGTTGATACCTTTAAGGGCCGACATGAAGGTATCCTGGGCGACATCTGCCGCCGTTTCGCCGTCGTTCAGCATGCGGTAGGCAAGGTTGTAGACTATACCCTGGTAGCGCAGCACCAGAGAATTGAACGCCTGCAACTCGCCCTTGCGGCTGGCCGCGATGAGAGCATCCTCTTCTATTGAAATCAGATTTCCCGAGGCCGCGCACTCCGCTGGCTTCGCCATAAACCATCCCACCTATTTTATCACGACAAGGATAGCAGCTTTTGACGAAGTGTCAAGTCGAGACGGCCACACGGGCAGGACGTATGCGTTCTAAGCTGGCGAACTGCGCAACCCGCGTCATACCCATCCTTCCTGGGAAGGACGAGTATCCGGGGCCCTCCGAGCGCGTGGATTTCTGCTTTCGCGGGTATGACGTGCCGTGACACAGCTATCGTTGGCTAGAATGCACACACCCTGCCCACACAGGCACGAAGGTGCTCCGCTAGCCAGCGAGCTAGCGTGGCTAAAGGAGGAGGCTCCGCGCCCGGTGCATCTATCCATTACGCACAACTCAGAGCCCGACCGGCCCCGCGCAGGCTGTGGGCGATCCATTCATATTGCCAACAGCTACTGTTGCTGCTTTGACGGTTTGTCTTTTTTCGCTTTGAACGCTCGATCGATGAAATCGTCGAGATTAGACTGTAACTTCGTGATCGCGTTGTCTGCCTTCTCCTGGGTCAGCTTGCCATTGGCGACTGCGTTCTGAACCGCGTTCTGTGCGTTCTCGAGGATCGCCTCTTTGAGCTGATCCCTGGTCTTGCCGTGATCTTGAGCGATTTGCGCCAGGCTCTTGCCGGCTCGCAGGTCCTTCATCACCTGCCCTGGTGGCACGCCCAGGAGCTCCGCCGCCGATTTCAGTGCCTGGCCTTGAGGCATCAGCTTGAGTTGCAATGGCTGGCTCGGTTTGCCGGGACGCAGCCCCTGAGGCATTGGTCCGCCCGGCCGCTGAAGTGGGAGGAAAGCCCCAACTTTGTCGATGCGCTCGTTAGCCCTATCTGCCTGTTGCTGGGTGATCTTGCCTTGCTTCAGAGCGTCGGCGACGACGTCTTTCTGTGCCTGGGTGATAGCGCCACGGGTCTCCTCTGGCGTCTTGCCCAGGATATTGGCCAGCTTGTCGATGAAAATGCTATAAAAGTTGTTTGATGCGGCTCTCGTGGCCGGCGGCTCGTCGGCAGAGGCCACTGAGACGGCCGCCATACTAGCCAACAGGCCGATGGCTATCAGGCCGATCAAGATCTTCGCGTGCTTACTCATCCATATCTCCTCGATTCACTCTATTAGATCAACCGCCAGATCAATCACCCAACGTCGAGCGCTGCAGGTTGCTCGGCCATTCCCCGAGCTTCACGTCAAGTGTTAATTCACTGCCACCACGGGTAATCTGAACCTTCACCGCATCGCCAACCTGCTTGGTGTCAAGGTAGGAGACGATATCCTCGACCTTTTTCATCTCCTTCGCATCGACAGCGGTGATAACGTCGCCTCCCTGCGGGGTACTTTGCCGTCCAAGACCTCTTGAGCTCGACCTGGCCGCGGCCCCCTTGATCCCCGCTTTCTCCGCAGGGCCATCGGCTACAACATCCACCACGTACACGCCTTGCTTGACAGACAGCTTCAGCTCGTCGGCCAGATTCGGAGTGATAGCCTGGCCCGAGATACCCAGGTACGCGTGCTTCACCTGTCCCCCTGCTAGCATCTGCGGCAGAAATTGCTTCACGGTATTAATCGGCACCGCGAATCCAATGCCAACTGAAGCGCCAACAGGGCTTTCGATGGCGGTGTTGATGCCGACAACCTCGCCATTGCTGTTCAACAGGGGGCCGCCGGAGTTCCCCGGGTTCACTGCCGCATCCGTCTGAATCATATTGGCGATTACGCGGCCGCTCTGTGAAGGATAATTTCGCCCAAGAGAACTGACTACGCCCACCGTAACAGTGCGATCCAGCCCGAATGGATTGCCGATAGCTATAGCCAACTCGCCAACGCGCAGCGCATCGGAATCACCCAAGGCTGCCGCCGTCAGTTGCTTCCCAGCCGGCAGTTCTATCTTGATCACGGCAAGATCGCTGCCCGGGTCTCGGCCGACAACCTTTGCCGGCAGGGTCGTGTCATCAGCCAGAGTCACCTCGAGGCTGCTGGCACCGGCGATCACGTGGTTGTTGGTTAGAATGTGCCCCTGATCGTCAAAGATAAAGCCAGAGCCTGTTCCCCTGGTAGGAGCGCTGCCACCAAGGAACGTGTCTTGAGCCTGGCCGACGCTGGTAATGAACACCACCGCTGGACTCACGGCTTGATACGCGGCGATGATCGGCCCATCATCCCAGATGTTCCGCGTCGGCGGCTGCACTGCCCGCTCTATCTTCGCGGTATCGACGCTGGCCCTGGCAACAGGCTGAATCTGCAAATAGCTGATCACCATCGCTCCGCCCAGCAGAACGCCCAGCACTAACGCCATAAAGGTCTTGAGAAACGATTTCATTTAGCTCACCTCACTACCATTCCCATGCAACGGTCCCACATCCCGTGGACCTGACCGTGACATCTGTTGACACCTTTCCCTTGCGTCCGTTGTAATTGTAGCGACAATTCCTTAAGACAATATTAGCAAGTCCCTAAATGTTTGTTAAATCTACGAGATTGTCGGAAGATGAACGACGAACTCCGTGCCGTTCAAGGATTCGCTTCTGGCCTCGACAGACCCGCCGTGAGCCTGAACGATTTCCTTGACTATGGAGAGACCTAGGCCGGTCCCCGCCGACGATCTAGCGCGCGACTTATCGACCTGATAGAACCGCTCGAACACCTTGTCGAGCTCCTCACTCGGGATTCTCGAGCCCGTATTGTGCACCGCGATGCAAGCCAGCGAATGACGGTCGTCGCCCAAATCAGCGCTTCGTCTCGCTGGCGCCACCGCTCCCGTTATTGTGATCGCACCACCGCCGGGCGTATGCTTCAGGGCATTATCGAGCAGGTTGATGAAAACCTGCTCGAGCTTATGCGCGTCGCCCCGGATCAACGGAAGGCCAGACACCTGGACGCCAATCGAGATATTCGCTTGCCTAGCCTGAATGTCAACCTTACCCACGCACGCCGCTACGAGAGATTCCAGATCGACTGGAAGCTTCTCCATCGGAATCTGACCAGATTCAATCTTGGATAGATAGAGCAGGTCGTCCACTAGCCGGCGCATCCGCTCCGTCTCCTCGTTGATGATCCGCCCGGCGTCGGCGTATCCACTTGCATCCTGAATGGCGCCATCGACCATCGCTTGCGAAAAGCCTTGAATCGACGTCAGTGGTGTCTTGAGCTCGTGCGAGACATTGGCCAGGAAATCCCGCAAGGTTCGGTGTGAAGACTTCACCTGCGCCGCCATCGCGTTGAAGGCCATCGCCATCCGGCCGATCTCGTCGCCACTCTTGACCGTGATCGACTGATCGTAGTTACCTCTGGCCATCTCCTCCGACGCCTTCGTGACCGCCGAGATCGGCTGTGAGATGGAACGAGAGAGCAATACCGCGAGCGTGATCGAGGCAATCAAAGAGATTAAGGCCGCGAGCGAAAGGTTCGGCGCCAACTCCAGCCAGGACGAGGCAACGCTTTGCTGAGGAACAGCCAGCGCCACCGTGTACGTCGGCGCACGGCTGAAGAAGCGCTCGCCGAAAGGGGTCGTCGGTCTCACACGCGTGACGACTAGGAAGAGGTTCTCGCTGCCATCATAGGAGAGAGAATAAGCTAGGCGGCCCGCGGTTGGCGGATTACTCGGCAAGATAACTCGCTGCCCCCGCAATTCGCCCTGAGAGTCCTCCGCGACAATGCCCTCGGGATCGAGCAGCAGTATGCGGACGTTCAGATCCTTCGTCTGGTCCTGCAAAAAGAGGCCGATTTGCTCTGGCGAGGCTCCGGCTCGCTCCAGCAGTTGCGCCTGATACGACATCGGGACGGCAATATCTTCCAACTGCCTCAGCTTGAGCTGTGTCTGATAGCCACGCAGCAAGAAGACGAAAGCCGCGCTCGCCAGAAGCAGACTGAGCAAAATAACCGACACAAAGGCGGCGATCAGCTTCGATCGTAGATCGGAAAACATGCCGACACCTTTCACCAGAACCAGCCCCTACTCGTCCCCGCCTCGTTCGTTTCTGGTCGCTGGAGCAACCAACTTGTAGCCAACCCCCCAAACGGTCTTGATGCGAGCATCAGATTTAGCGAGCTTATCTCGTAGCCACGTCACGTGGACGTCGATCGTGCGCGTGTCGCCAAAGTAGTCATAGCCCCAGATCAATTCGAGGAGCCTCTCACGAGTGAAGACGGTCCCGACGTTAATCGCCAGCGTCGCCAGGAGATCGAACTCTTTGGCACGGAACTCTACTGCCACGCCGTTCACATAAACCTCACGCTTGTCCAAATCAATGGACAGATTCCCCACTGCGGTGACTGATTGGCGCTTGCTCTCATAGCGATAGCGCCGCAGCACCGCCTTGACACGGGCCACAAGCTCCCTGGGATTGAACGGCTTGCTCATATAGTCGTCGGCGCCCAGCTCGAGGCCGACGATTCGGTCCACGTCATCACCACGAGCCGTGAGCATAATGATCGGTATGTCGCCTTCTTTGCGCAGATGGCGACATACCTCCCAGCCGTCCATCTCAGGCATCATCAGGTCAAGCACGATCAGACCAGGCTTTAGTGATCTGGCCTTCTCCAAAGCCTCGAGGCCGTTGGAGGCGGTTTCAACCTGATACCCTTCATTGCTGAGATACAGCCTGGCAAGTTGCACGATGTTCTTTTCGTCGTCGACCACCAGGATGGTCGTCTTGTTTGACACTGTAGCCATGTTATGTCCACTTATTGAATGTGCAATCAGGAGAATCGATCACGACGCTTTGGCTCTTAGCAGTTAGTTCCTCGCCGTCCTCGTGCTAGTCAACAGTAAGTATAGTGAAAAACGGATCGCGGGGCTACTTTCTTTGAGATCGATTATAGCACGCCATGACAATCAATGTATTAAGCAGATGTTAAACCAGAACGTGAAGGTAGGTTGTCAGACGTCCGTGCTCGTGCGCTAACCGGGCCAGATCATCAGCTACGATAAAGGAGTAGGAATATGGTATAATGTGTTTCGTTTCACAACTGCGGCGTAGGAAGGGCTGGAGAAACATGGCTGAGCGCTATGAAATACGCCTCGCGGGGCTTGGTGGGCAGGGCCTTCTCCTGGCCGGGCTTCTACTAGCAGAGGCCGCGGCCATTCACGAAGGCAAGCACGCGGTGCAAACACAGTCTTATGCACCGTATGCCAGAGGGGGCGCCAGCGCATCGGAAGTGATCATCAGCGACAAAGAGATCGATTATCCGCGTGCGCAACGACCCGACATCGTCGTGGTGCTCAGCCAGGAAGCTTATGACAAGTACTTTCGCGATTTGCGGAACGATGGTATGCTTATCGTCGACTCGTCGACGGTAGAGCACATCGACACGAGCAAGGCGTATTTCTATGAGACCTACATGGTACCTCTAACCGAAATGGCCAGGCAAGCTACGGGTAGGGAGATGACCGCAAGCATGGTGGCGCTGGGCGTTATCGCCGGGTTGACCGACATCGTCTCCCAGGAATCCTTGATGGCAGCGATCACCACGCGCGCTCCAAAAGGCACGGCCGATATAAACAAGCGGGCTGTGCAGGCGGGTATCGACGCTGCCAACAAGCTTAGAGAAGGGGTTGTCGAAGAATGAGCAGGATCAGACTTGTAGAAACCGCGCTGCGGGACGGACATCAGTCTCTCCTTGCCACGCGCATGCGCACACGGGACATGCTCCCCGTTCTCGAAAGGCTGGATCTCGTGGGGTACTACTCCCTCGAAGTCTGGGGTGGCGCTACCTTCGACTCGTGCATTCGCTTTCTCAATGAGGACCCCTGGGAGCGGCTCCGGGAAATAAGGAAGCACATCACGCACACGCCCCTACAGATGCTGTTGCGCGGCCAGAATCTCGTGGGGTACCGGCATTATGCCGACGACATCGTCGAGAGGTTTATCTGCAGAGCAGTTGAAAATGGCATCGACATATTCCGGGTCTTCGATGCGTTGAACGATCTTAGGAACATGGAACTGTCCATCAAGATTATAAAGCGCGAGGGGGTGCACGCGCAGGGTACCATTTGCTACACGGTCAGCCCGGTGCATTCAGTAGAGCGATTCGCGGAAATGGCCAAGCATTTCGACGAGCTCGGCTGCGATTCCATCTGCATCAAGGACATGGCAGGGCTCATATCACCACACAGTGCCCGTGACCTCATCAGGGCGATCAAGAAGGTTACGTGCCTTCCCGTCGACCTGCACTGTCACTGCACTAGCGGCGTAGCGCCGATGAGCTACTTCGCGGCCTGTGCCGCTGGAGTTTCGGTGCTGGATACGGCGATTTCGCCCTTCAGTGGCGGGAGCTCACAGCCTCCAACAGAGAGCATTGTCGCGGCCCTGCAAGACACGGCATTTGACACGGGGCTGAACCTGGAATTGCTGTTTGAGATAAAGCGATACTTCGAGAGCCTGCGTGACAAATACGGCTCTCTGCTGGATCCTATCGCCGAACGCACAGACGCTGGCGTCTTTACGCACCAGATACCAGGCGGCATGCTTTCCAACCTGGTCTCCCAGCTCAAGCAGCAAAACGCGCTCGACAAGTACGATGAAGTGATCCGTGAGCTGCCCCGGGTTCGCGCCGAAATGGGCTATCCACCCCTGGTTACGCCGACAAGCCAGATAGTCGGCACCCAGGCCGTCTTTAACGTGCTGAGTGGCGAACGCTACAAGATGGTGTCCCGAGAGGTCAAAGATTATTTCAAAGGCCTTTACGGGCGGCCCCCCGCGCCATTCGATAACAACATCAAGAAGATGGTAATTGGCGACGAGGAGCCAATCACCACGCGTCCCGCCGACTCTATTCCGCCACAATTGGCCATTCTGCGAGCCGAGGCCACCGAGCTGGGCATCATGCGCAGCGAGGAGGATTTGCTAACCTACGCGCTTTATCCAGACATCGCGGTCCGGTTCTTGCGTGGAGAATCGAAAGAGGAAGAGATCAAGCCGGCGCGGGTGGAAAGCAAACCACCTGTGGTCGAGGCACCGGTCAGCGCCAGGCTCTTTGAAGTCGATGTGGATGGCGAGGTTTACCGCGTCAAAGTGACACCAGCCGGCGAGGCGGAGATAGCCAACAGGCTGGAAGGCGCTCCCAAGCGCCCCAACGGACGGATCAAAGGCGGAGTCGTCTCTCCGATGCAGGGCGTCATCATCAAGCTGAAGGGCCACCTTGGACAGTGGGTACACAAAGGAGATTTGCTCGCCATTCTCGAGGCGATGAAGATGCAGAACAACATCGTCGCGCAAGAGGCCGGCGTCATATCGGAGATCTTCGTGGCGGAAGGTGAAACCGTCATCGCCAATGATGTGCTGATGGTCATCGGACCCGACGAGCGGAAAGCGACGCCCAGCTAGCGTGGCGCCTCGATCGATCGAGGCATCATAAGGCCTGCTCTCGTGATGAACGATCGGTCCAGGGCGTTGTCGATTACGCCCCCCTGGACTCTGAATTAGCGAAAGGGGAAGACAATGTTTCGGAAGGTGCTGGTCGCCAACCGAGGAGAAATAGCGGTACGAGTGATGCGCGCGTGCCGGGAGCTTGGGATTCATACCGTCGCGGCCTACTCTGAGGCCGATAAGCGGGCCTTTTTCGCCCTCTACGCCGACGAAGCCTATTACCTAGGCCCCGCCCCGGCGAAGGACAGCTATCTAAACATCGACAAGGTGATCCAGGTCGCCAAGATGTCGGGGGCGGACGCCATCCATCCTGGCTACGGTTTCCTGGCAGAGAATCCCGAGTTCGCTCGCGCCTGCGAGCGCGAGCACATCGTTTTCATCGGACCACGGTCCCAGACAATCGAGGCGATGGGAAGCAAAATCCGCGCCCGGGAAATAATGGCTGATGCTGGCGTGCCCATCGTCCCAGGGACCGGCGCGATCTCAGACCCGATGGAGGCCGCCAACGCGGCGAGAGATATCGGCTATCCCGTGCTCGTGAAGGCATCAGCGGGTGGCGGCGGCATCGGCATGAGGGTGGTAGAGAACAGGCGAGAGCTGCGACAGGCTATCGAACAGGCGCAATCGACGGCAAGGTCCGCTTTTGCCGAGCCTACCGTGTACATCGAGAAATATGTGCCACACCCGCGCCACATCGAGTTCCAGATTCTCGGCGACGATTATGGCAAGATAGTGCACCTGGGAGAACGTGAGTGCTCGATTCAGCGCCGACACCAAAAGGTCATCGAAGAGGCACCCTCGCCAATCATGACGACGGAGCTGCGCGATAAGATGGCGGCCGCGGCCTTGAAAGCGGCACGAGCGGTCGATTACGTCAATGCTGGCACCGTGGAGTTCATTTATTCCGAAGGTAACTTCTACTTCCTGGAGATGAACACGCGTCTCCAGGTGGAACACGCCATCACCGAGATTCTCACTGGGATCGATCTGGTACAGGCGCAGATAAGGATAGCTGCCGGCGACCGACTCGGCCTGCGACAGGAAGAGATTCAGCAGAACGGCTGGGCGCTCGAATGCCGGGTTTGCGCGGAAGACCCGCTGGCGAATTTCACGCCCACCCCTGGCACGATCAGAGGCTATCGCTCGCCAGGTGGCATTGGCGTGCGCGTCGACAGCGGTATCCATATGGGCTACCCCATCCCACCGTACTATGACTCCCTAATCTCTAAGCTCGTGGTTTACGGCCGCAATCGCAATGAGGTGCTCGAACGAACGAGGCGCGCGCTGTTTGAATATGTCATCCTGGGCGTGGTGACGAACATTCCATTCCTTAAGGCTGTGATCGAGAACGAGGACTTTCGGCTAGGCAACATCTCAACGCATTTCATCGGCGAACACCCCGAACTGTTCGCCGATGTCGAGCGGATAGTTAACGAGCGGTCCTTGGGCGGCATATTTGCCGCACTCAGAAGCAACCAATCCACGGCAGCCGCATCGGCTGCCGTGTCGGCGTTTCTCGCAGTGGAAGAAAAAGCGCAGAAAGTGTAAAGTGGAGATGACAACACACGATATTACTTTGATACCTGGCGACGGCATAGGTCCCGAAATCACCGATGCGACACGGCGTGTCCTCGAGGCCACCGGCGTTTGCTTCAACTGGGATATCCAAGAAGCTGGCGAAAAGATGATCGACCGCTATGGCACACCACTGCCAGACCACGTGATGGAATCCATCACCAGAAACAAGGTTGCCCTTAAAGGCCCCATCACCACACCGGTCGGATCCGGCTTTCGCAGCGTGAACGTCACGCTGCGCCAGACGCTAGATCTATACGCGAATTTGCGCCCTGCCAAGACCTATCTGGGGGTGCGTACGCGCTTCGAAAATGTGGATATCATCATCGTCCGCGAGAACACCGAGGACCTCTATTCGGGGATCGAGTTTCAATACGGAACGCAAGAGCTGGGCGAGTTGGCGGATTGCATACAGAAGCTCAACGGACAGGTGATTCCCGAGGGCTCGGCAATCAGCATAAAGTCCATCTCGCGGAAAGCCTCACAGCGAGTGGCTCGATTTGCGTTCGAATACGCGAGGGCTAACGGCAGAAAGAAAGTGACCGCCGTACATAAAGCCAACATCATGAAGTTCTCTGATGGACTATTCCTCGCCTCGGCAGTTGAAGTTGCCAAAGAGTACCCCGATATCACATTCGAGGATCGCATCGTGGACAATATGGCGATGCAGCTCGTTCAGAAGCCAGAGGCATATGACGTTCTGGTGCTGCCTAACCTGTACGGAGACATAATCTCGGATCTTTGCGCCGGGCTGGTCGGCGGGCTTGGCCTGGCCCCGGGGGCCAATATTGGCAGCGAAATGGCGGTTTTCGAGCCTGTTCACGGCAGCGTTCCGAAGTATGCTGGAAAGAACAAGGCGAATCCGATGGCGATGATGTTCTCCGGTGTTATGATGTTGCGGCACCTCGGCGAACGAGAGGCGGCGGATCAACTTGACCGCGCCATCGCCGCGGTAATCGCCGACGGCAGGCTGGTAACTTATGACCTCAAGGGCAATCCAGACGACCCGACGGCGGTTGGCACTTCCGCGACGGCCGACGCCGTCATCGATAAGCTGAACTCAATTTGACACGTGTGTGGCTATTGTCTATAATCAACCTTGCTGATGAAGATGGCCTCAGTTGACGAGGGCAAATCGATCAGCAGGCTGGTGAATTCGCAAGGGCATCTTACCCGAGCAAGGGGACGGTGCCCTAATTCGTGCTTGTTCACTGGCCCTCGTTAGTCTGGCTACACTGAAGCAGTTAATTGACGATCATTCCCTTACGGTTGTGGGAGGATTGGCCCGTGCGACATAAGCATCTACGGCTGTTGATCGGCATTGTTATCCTGGCGCTGGTCGCCGTGTGGATAAACCTACCCGATAACCCTGGCATTCACGTGAACATCGGTGGATTGAAGATCGATCGCGACATCAAAGTTGTCCAGGGGCTCGACCTCCAAGGGGGAATGCAGGTGACACTTGAAGCTGACACACCCCCCGGGCAACCCGTCGACGCCAGCGCGATGCAAGCCGCGAAATCGATTGTCGAGAATCGTATCAATGGGCTGGGCGTTTCTGAGCCGTTGATTCAGATGCAAGGGGACAATAGAATCATCGTCGAGTTGCCCGGTATCAAAGATCCTGACGGGGCGATCAAGACTTTCGGCAAGACTGGATTGCTCGAATTCATCGACGCCGGCATCACAAGCTTACCTAGCGGAACGCTGGTCACGACCGATCTTGGAGGACCGGATAGCGTAGGTCAAACCACCCCGAGCCCGTCTGAGGCCGCACCTGGCAGCGCACAGCCGACGCCGACGGCTTCGCCAACGCCAACTACATCCGATCAAACGAACCCATCTCAGCAGCCCTCGGCAACGGAGTCTACGACTGGCACGGTAGCGACGCCCGTCACTCCCTCAACCAAAGTCTACAAGACGCTAATGACGGGCAAGAACCTGAAGAGCGCTGAAGTAGGCTTCGATGAATTCAACCGCATCGAGATCAATTTCGAGCTGACCGACGAAGGCGCTAAGATCTTCAGCGACTGGACCAGGGCCAACGTCGGCAAGTATATGGCCATCACGATGGACAAGCAGGTCATTTCGAGCCCAGTCATAAAGGAAGTGATTCCTGGGCCAAGGGTTTCGATATCGAATCCAGAGGCCGGGGGAATCCCGATCGACGAAGCCAGGCAGGTCGTCATTCAGTTGAAGTACGGCGCCCTGCCGATTCCGTTGAAGGTCATCGCCAACCGAACCGTGGGACCAACGCTAGGGCTTGATTCTATCAACAAGAGCTTTGCCGCCGGCGCCATCGGGCTGTCGATAGTGGCGCTGTTTATGCTCGTCTACTATCGGATGCCGGGCTTGCTGGCCAATATCGCCCTGGTGATTTACGCCGGCGTGGTGTTCGCCCTGTTCAAGCTGATCCCGGTGACGCTGACGCTCGCGGGCATCGCCGGATTTATCTTATCGATTGGCATGGCGGTGGACGCGAACATATTGATCTTCGAACGGATGAAGGAAGAGCTGCGTACCGGTAAGACACTTGGCGCAGCCATCGACGCGGGCTTCGCCCGAGCCTGGACGTCGATCCGCGACTCGAACATCTCGACGCTGATCACCTGCGCCATTCTGTTCTGGTTCGGATCGAATTTTGGGGCAAGCATTATTAAGGGATTTGCATTGACGCTGGCTATCGGTGTGGTGATCAGCATGTTCACGGCGATCACGGTGACGCGAACGTTCTTGAAAACGGCGCAGATGGTCTGGTTCTCTGATCCAAACGCGATGTCGAGCCCGAGACTGCGGTGGCTGTTCGATCTCTCGGGGGCCAGAAGGTACAACCCGATAGTAGACGGACAGCAAAATAAGTCTTTGGCGTCGCCGAGCGTAGCTGAGCAGCCATCGAAGTAGTTAAGAGGGAAGCGCCTTGGCAGCCGAAGTGGTGACGGCAAGAGGCGGGCGCGAGAAGCCAATAGTAGTATATGTGCTTCTGACGCTCGCCTCAGCACTATGGGCGGGCAATATCGTCGCCAGCAAGCTGGCGGAGGCTGTTATCCCCACATTCACCCTCGCGGCGCTGCGCTTCGTCTTGATGGCGATGTGTCTGGTAGCCTTCTTACGCTGGAAGGATGGGGGCAAATCGAGGATAAAAGGACGGGATTACCTTCCGTTCACCATCCTCGGGCTAACTGGAGTAGTGGGCTTCTTCATCTTATTTCTGCTGGCGCTGCGGTATGCGCCGGCGGCCGATGGAGCCCTGTTCATAGGCCTGAGCCCGCTGTTGTCGTCGATACTGGCAATATTCATCGCCGGCGAGGTGATGACCTGGTACAAAGGGATCGGGTTGACCGTATCGCTTTTCGGCGTGGCCCTGGTCATCGGTATCGGAAACGCGGCGGACGGCTATGGCGGCACACGTATTCTCGGCGACCTGGCTTTTCTGGGAGCCGTGATTTCCTGGGCGGTATACACTGCATACGGCAGGGCCGTGATGCGGCGATTCTCGGCCTTGAGCACGACAACGTACTCCACAGCGCTGGCGCTAATCGTCCTGATTCCGCTGGCGGCGGTGGAAAGCTCGGGACAGGCGAATTGGATCGGCGCGATGTCCATTTATTCCTGGGCGCTGGTCATTTATATGTCGATATTCGCCGGATTCGTCGCCTTCGTCTGTTGGAACGAAGGGGTCAGGCAAATCGGGCCGTCACGCGCGGGCGGGTTCTATAATTTGATACCCGTGTTCGGGCTACTATTTGCCTCGGTCCTGCTAAACGAGCCAGTCGGACCAATCCACGCCGTTGGCGCAGGATTCGTGATCCTGGGTGCGTGGCTGACAAACCGACGCGCAGGACTGTAGCAGCCGAGGGGAGGTTTTAATGCTGGATATTATTGGTAAGAGATACTGGTACTTGCTTGCCTCAGCGATCGTCATCATTCCGGGGCTGGTTTCGCTGCTCATGGCGCCGGGGCTGAAGCTAGGAGTCGACTTCACAGGCGGAACGCTGTGGGAGATGAAGTTCAATACCCCGGTGCAGACTGCCGAAATGAAGGAAGTATTCGCCCAGTACGATCTTGGCGACACGATTGTCCAGACAGCAGGGGATAATGCACTTCTGGTGCGCTCCAAGGAGATCAAGTCGGACTCGGAGCAGAAGGCGAGCATCGAGAGCGCGGTGCGTGAGAAGTTCGGCAACTTCGAAGAGCTGCGATTCGAATCGGTTGGGCCGTCAGTCGGACAGGAGGTCGCCCAGCAAGCCATATGGGCGGTAGTATTTGCTTCCGTCGGCATTCTCCTTTATATCAGTTGGGCTTTCCGCAAGGTGCCATCGCCGTTTCGCTATGGGGCTTGCGCCATCATCGCCGTGCTTCACGACGCCTTCCTGGTGCTAGGCATATTCTCTATCTTGGGCAAGCTGTTCAATATAGAGATCGACGCCCTGTTCGTGACGGCTGTGCTGACCGTAATCGGTTTCTCGGTTCACGACACCAACGTCGTCTTCGACCGCGTCCGCGAGAATATGGGCAAGCGCACTGGGGAGCCATTTGAAGTTGTGGTGAACCACAGTTTGCTGCAGACGCTGGGCAGGTCTTTCAACACGTCGCTGACGACTGCTTTCACGTTGACGGCGCTGATGCTGTTCGGTGGGGTTACGACCAAGAACTTCGTTGCCGCGATGTTGATCGGCATCGTCAGTGGAACATATTCGTCCATCTTCAATGCCAGTATGCTCCTAGTCATGTGGGAAAACGGCGAGATCGGCGGCTTCTTGCGGAGGCTGGTGCCGGGACGGGCGAGCTAGAGTTACGCGAGATTCTGTAGAGTTTGTGAGGGCGCCCAGCCGGTCGCCCTCACTTATGTGAGTGCCATTTACTCAGACCGCCTCGGTCTTCGAGACCGAGGCGGTCTTAACACAGACGGCACGAGATTCCTCGCCATTACGCGCATCGGATTTACTCGTGCCATAGACTAGTAGTGAATCACTACCGTCGTCCCATAGTCGGCGAAATCCCAGAAGAAGGCGGCGTCCCCATAGCGCATACCCACACAGCCGTGGCTTGTAGGAGTGCTGCCGAAGACGTAGTCGGGCTGCCAGTAGTTGTAGTGGAGTGCGTAGCCTCCACCGGCGAAGTACTGGGTGAACAACACGTTATCCTGGAAGTACGAGTCACCAGGTTCGTTCGAGACCATGGTCTCGTTGTAGACTCGGCTGAATATCGTGAAGGTGCCGGTTGGCGTCTCGTCGCCGGGTTTGCCCGTCGTGACGTACGCCGTGTAAACTGGCTCGCCGTCGATGTAGGCGGTCGCCGTCTGGGCGCTCAGATTGACGTCGATCCAGTGTCCCGAACCCTCTATTGCACCACCGCCACTGCTCCCTTGTGTTTCCCCAATGTAGGCGCTAGTAGCATAGCCACCGGATGCGAGCTGGTACCAGGTGCTTGTGCCAGCAGCGAAATCGCCAGTCACCTGGTCAACCACTGTCACCTGTTCACCGAAATACAGGACGTCGATGATGTCTGCTCCAGCGCTCGGCGCGGCGCGCACATTGACGGCATCCGTGGTGACGTAGCCGGTCCAGCTTACCGCTTCCACGGTGCTGGCACTAAACAGCATAGGTCCGAAGACAAGTAAAGCCAAACAGAAAGCTGATAGTATCCTCTTCATGAACAATCACCTCACTTTCGCCACATTCAAAAAGGGCGTTAGCTTCGGTCCAGCCGAAGAACGCAATCCACCGTGATGGAAGACCAGCGCGGATGCTTCGCGCGACCACCACCGTTTGGTACTTGTCGAATATCGCTCTTTACTTGCTTGCTTGTCGAGTTTATTAGCCGCTGCAGTTTCTGTGCCAGGTCGAACGCTTCTTGTACTCGACCGGCCACCACAGCTTGCTGAACTCGACGATTGTGGCGGGAGCGAGGGCAGCCGCGATTACGACGGCCCAATCAGATTGTGCCAGTGGGACGGTGCGCAGCACCACCTGCAACGGGGGAGCATAAAGGCCAGCTAACTGCAACGACAGCGCAACCGCGAACGCGATCCAGATGAACGGGTTTCGCCTGCGCTGGTTGTTACGAAAGAGGCAATGCTCGGAGCGGGAGTTGAACATATGGAGCAAGAGGCCCAACGCGAGGGCTGCAAATGCGACGGTAATGGCTCTAGATGGATTCTGGCCGAGCACCCACATATACGCCACGACCGTGGCCGAAGCAATTAGCAGACTCCTCCAGAGGATCGAGGCTAACAAACGCGCTGTGAGGATAGGCTCGTGAGGATCGCGCGGCGGCTCTTCCATTACGTGAGAGCTTCCCGGCTCAAGCGCCAACCCCATGGCTGGAAAGACGTGGACGATGACGTTGAGGTAAAGTATCTGGAGCGGCAGCAAAGGCAGACCGATATCCAACGGGATGGCTATCAGCACGACGAATATGGCGCTGAAACTCGCGGTAAGAAGAAACCTGATCGCGCGCCTGATGTTGGAGTAGATGACCCGGCCCTGCTCTATGGCGACGACGATGGTCGCGAAATTGTCGTCGGTAATGACCATATGCGCGGCTTCTTTGGCCACGTCTGCCCCGCGCTCACTCATCGCGATGCCGATGTGCGCCGCTCGTAGAGCCGGGGCATCGTTAACGCCATCTCCAGTCATCGCCACAATTTCGCCTTCTCTTTGCAAGGCTCTTACGATGAGCAGCTTGTCCCGCGGCGCAATGCGCGCAAACACGCTCACGCGCTCGAGAAGCCCGCGCGCGGCGTCGGTGTCCAGTCCGGCAAGATTGCGCGCATCCATCGCTTCGATCTTACCGCCCAGGCCGATGCCAAGCTCCCTCGCCACGGCCACCGCCGTCAGAAGCTGATCGCCGGTGATCATCACCGTCCGTATGCCCGCCCGCCAGCAGCGTTCGATCGCCTCCTTAACCCCTGGACGCGGTGGGTCGCTGGCGCCGGCCAGCGCGACGAGGACAAGCTGTCCCGTCTCCGCCGGCTTCGCAGACGCCGACAGCCCCTCTCGATATCCCAGGGCCATAACGCGGAGCCCTCTCTCAGCCAGTAGGCAGTTCTGTCTCTCTAGCGCGGCCCTCACCTCCGTGGCCATCTCACGTGGACCTTCCATCGTCAGCACATTGGAAGCAGCAGGGAGAATTATCTCAGGCGCGCCTTTCACGAATGCGACGACATCCCCTTCCGGCGTCCTATTGAGCGTGACCATCCGCTTTGTCGTTTCATCAAAGGGAGCCTCGGCGACCCTTGGGAAGGCTTCCGCCAGAAGCTCCTTTGCGACCCCGCCCTTCGCTCCAGCGACAAGCAGCGCCGCTTCCCCCGCGTCGCCGTGTACGTGCCAGCCCAGTTCCGGGTCCAGCTCAAGCGTGGCGTTGTTGCACAGAACGCCGACTTGCAGCGCAATCGCCAACCGCCGGTCACGTGTCGGGTCAACCTCCTGGCCATCCACGAGAAACTGACCCCGTGGCTCATAGCCCACGCCCGTAACCTCGACCATTTTGTCGACGAAGGCATACGTCCTAACCGTCATCACGCCCTCCGTGAGCGTCCCGGTCTTATCGGAACAGATCACGGTCGTGCTTCCCAGAGTCTCGACGGCCGGCAAGCGGCGGACGATCGCGTGTCTTCGGACCAGATTCCGGAGCCCAAACGCCAGCGCGATCGTCGCTACGGCGGGAAGGCCCTCAGGAATAGCGGCGATAGCCAGCGTGACGGCCGTTTCGAGCAGCAGGAATGGTGGCTCGTCGTGCCATAACCCGAGCGCGACGACGAAGACGGCGGCGGAAAGGATGGCCCAGACCAGCCGTCTTCCCAGACCCTCGATGGCTCTTTCCAGTGGGGCCTCTTCGTGCGGCGTCTCGGATATCAGGCGGCCAATCCTCCCCACTTCGGTAGCTGGTCCCGTGGCGGTGACGAGAGCCGTGCCGTGCCCCTCGGTGACAATGCTGCCCAAGTAGAGCATGTTCTTGCGCTCAGCCAACGGCGTGTCCAGCGGCAGTTCGGCGATCTCCTTTTCCACCCATTCACTTTCCCCCGTCAGCAGGGATTCATCGACTGTAAGATTGCCCTCTTCGATCAGTCTGGCATCGGCTGGAACGCGTGATCCTGAGGAAAGGATCACGATATCGCCGGGGACAAGCTCGCTGGCGGGTATCTCCATTTCCTCACTATGCCGCAGGACCCGCGCGGCTGGCGCCGCCAGCTTCTTCAGCGATTGGAGCGCCTGCTCGGCATGCGACTCGGTCGCGAAGCCGATGAACGCGTTCAGCAGGATCGCGGCAAGAATCGCCAGGGCATCCAGGTTCTCTCCCAGCAAGAACGATATGCCCGCTGCCACGAGAAGGAGCAGCATTATCAGACTGCGGAATTGCGCGATGAGAAGCTCCCGCCAATCAGGCCCCTTGAGATCGCCAAAGACGTTCGGGCCAAACTTCAGTTGGCGGTCCCTGACCTGACTTTCCGAGAGGCCTTTCGCGGGATCGACGTCGAGAATCTGAGCGACCTCGTGTGGATCGAGGCTGTGCCAATGTACGTTGGCATAGGCCGTGTGAACTTGTTCAGACCTGGCCAAAACCTTCACCCTTTCTGTCCACGACGACTCTCAGCACAAACCATTCCAGAATAGTCTGGCACGAATCCTGCGACCCCTTAAGTGGTGGAGGCTAAGATGATAAAAGGTAAGAGCGTGATCGGGCGGCCCGTACTGAGCTACGACAGCGGTAAGAGACTGGGGATGGTCAGGGAGGCCCTGCTCGAGCCAGAGCAGCGGCGCGTTCTGGCTTTTCTGGTGGACGGGAGAGATTGGAATGGAGAGACCCGGGCGATACCGTTCGGTTCCGTTAAGGCAGTCGGACGGGACGCGGTGATCGTTCCCAACGAACAGGCCATCGTCCATGTTTCCGAGGTCCGCGAAATCGAAGCGGCTCTGACCTCTCGCACCACGATTACCGGCTTGCGCATGTTCACCGAGGACGGACGCGACATTGGCATTATCGAAGACGTGTACTTTGACGCGCCCACAGGAGAGGTGAAGGGCTTCGAGGTTTCGGGAGGGCTTCTGACCAGAGTCCGACGCGGCAGGCTCTTCGTGCCACTGCCGTCATCCCTTCGAATAGGCGAGGAATTCGTTTTCGTTCCCTCCGAGACAGGCACGCGGGTCGAGGAGGTAGAAGAGGGGATTGGCCCGACGCTTGAAGATATGCGCACTACCAGCGAAGAGCTACTCAGGAGAGTGAGCGAAGAGCTGGATAGACTTCGCGAGGTGGCGCTGAAAGCTTCAGTCGAACAGCAGAGGAAGTTCGTGATCGGCAAGGTTGCCGATCGATCCGTGTTCGCGCCGGATGGCTCGTCGATCGTGCAGCAGGGAGAGGTCATCGACGAGCAGGCGGCCGCCGAGGCGGAGATGAAAGGCGTGCTGCGCGAGATGGTGCTGGCAGCCGGCACGAGCGTGGCCAAGAACACCTTCGATAGGCTGCGCGACGAGACCGTGCGGGCCTTCGGCGAAGCACGGAGAACGATCGAGCGACAGCGGGCGGCGCGAAGAGGCAAAGAAGAAGGCGAGGAAGTGAGCGAAGAAAACGTCCCTCGTGAAAACCGCGCACTCGGCAGGCCGGTTACGCGCGTGGTCTTCGACCAGGATGAAAGGGTGATCCTGAACGCGGGAGACATCGTGACCCACGAGTCGATCGAGCGAGCGCGCCAGGCCGGCATGCTCGAAGATCTCCTCTCCGCCGTGTCCAAAGAGGAGCCGAGGTTCAGCGCGGAAGAGCGCCGGGCCCACACACCGGGCGAGATGCGCGCCAAACGGGCTGAAGAGGTCGAGGAGAGGGAGATCGAGGATTAGCCGGCGAGACCGTATCATTCATGCCCGGGTCTTGTCGCAATAGGGCGTTCAACGCGGAGGCGCGGAGGCAGAATGATGTTATTCTTGCCCGAGTCTCAGGACGGCCATGAAGGCTTCCTGGGGAATCTCGACGTTGCCGACGCGCTTCATGCGCTTCTTGCCTTCGGCCTGCTTCTCCAGGAGCTTGCGTTTTCGCGTCACATCGCCGCCGTAGCATTTGGCCAGAACGTTCTTGCGCATTGCCGGGATGGTCTCACGCGCGATGACGCGGCTGCCGATGGTCGCCTGCAAGGGAACCTCGAAGAGTTGCCGCGGAACAAGCTTCCTCAGCTTGCCGACGAGCTCTCTACCCTTGGCGTAAGCTGAGTCCACGTGGGTGATGAGGGAAAGGGCGTCCACGGGCTGGTTGTTGACCAGTATCTCGAGCTTAACAAGCTTCGCCGCCTTGTAGTCGTCGAGCACGTAATCCAGTGAGGCGTAGCCTTGGGTGCGAGACTTCAACTGGTCGTAGAAGTCGACGAGGATCTCGCTCAGCGGCACGTCATAGGTCAGCAGCACACGCTGCGTGTCCAGGTACTCCATCTTGTCGAATTCGCCACGGCGAACGGTGACCAGTTCCATGATGGTCCCAACATAGCGACTGGGGGCGACGACGCTGATCTTCATCCAGGGCTCTTTGATTTCCGCGATGTGGACGGCATCTGGCAGCGCGGCCGGGTTATCGACCACCAGATCCTTGCCGTCCGTGGTACTGACCTGATATTCGACGCTCGGCGAGGTCGTAAGCAGGTCCAGGTCGTATTCGCGCTCAAGGCGCTCCTGAACGATCTCCATGTGCAGCAGCCCGAGGAAGCCGCAGCGGAAGCCAAAGCCCAGGGCGATCGAACTCTCGGGCTCGAAAATCAGAGCGGCATCGTTCAGCCGCAGCTTCTCCAGGGCATCGCGCAGCAGGTTATATTCCGAGCTCTCGACAGGATATAGGCCCGCGAAGACCATCGGCTTGGCAGGGCGGTAGCCGGGCAGCGGCTCGTTCGCGGGGTCTCGCGCAACAGTGATCGTATCGCCCACCTGAGAGTCGGCCACGTTCTTCAGACCGGTGGCGATGTAGCCCACCTCTCCGACAGCCAGCTCGTCAACCGGCGTCATTTGCGGACGGAAGACGCCAATCTCCAGCACGTCAGTCCGCTTTCCCGTCGCCAGCATGAGTATCTGGTCGTCGGAACGCACAACGCCATCGACAACCCGGACGTAAGCTATCACGCCCTTATAGGAATCGTAATGGGAATCGAAAATCAGCGCTCTGAGCGCCTGGTGCAGACTGCCCTTCGGCGGCGGAATGCGCTGGACGATAGCCTCCAGGATATCATCGGTTCCCGTGCCATCCTTGGCCGACGCGAAGATGATCTCCTCGGCGGGAATGCCGATGACGTCTTCGATCTCCTGCGCGACCTTCTCGGGCTCGGCGCTGGGCAGGTCGATCTTGTTCACCACCGGGATGATGTTGAGGTCGTGCTCGAGCGCCAGGTAGACATTGGCCAGCGTCTGCGCCTCGATGCCCTGAGCGGCGTCCACCACCAGCAACGCGCCTTCGCAGGCGGCCAGGCTGCGGCTGACCTCGTAGTTGAAGTCGACGTGGCCGGGCGTATCGATCAGGTTCAGCTCATAATCCTGTCCTGCCTTCGAGCGATAGCTCATCCTGACCGCCCGCGCCTTGATCGTGATCCCCTTCTCACGCTCGAGGTCCATCGAGTCCAGCAACTGATCGGCCTTCTCCCTCTCGGAGATGGTGCCGGTGGATTCAAGAAGCCTATCGCTTAGCGTCGTCTTACCGTGGTCGATATGGGCGATTATCGAAAAGTTTCGGATATTGTTCTGCTTCATCGAATGAAAGTATACATTATTCTGGCGAGAAAGGGAAAACAGTTGCATATCACGGCCTAGCTTTCGGCTTCTTTCCCGTCTACGGCGGTTTCCGTTGTCTGGACGGTTTGTGACGGGGAAATTGGGTTTGTTTGGCAGAAAACGGTCGCGGGGCAGTCCGAGAGAGGTCGGACTCCTTCGGAAAAGCCGCCGCGCCGGGTCGGTGAGCGAGGAATTGGCTTTGTTCGGTAGAAGCAGGAGGTTTCGGCGTCCTTCGGCGGAAGGACGAAGGGCGCAAAGAAATCAATAGGGGTCTTTGCGCCCTCTGGGGTGAAAGTTCTTGCCATATGCGCCAATGCGGCATTCTCAAGCCGTTTCCGGTTCCTTGTGTTCGGGGCAGATGTGGTCAGCGTGGTGGTCGGACATTGGCATGTCCTGGAAGGCGCAACGATGTGGCTTTTCGCTCCCAGGATACACGTTGGCCTGAAAGAAGTGACAAGTTCGACAGACTCCTGCCATTTGTTGGTTACCTCCAGATGGTTTTCGTTGAGCCCTTATCGAAGCGACCTTCGCAAGCGGCTTGCGGTATCATACCATAAATGCCCGCCGGACGAATGTGACATTAGTCGCAAAAAGCCTCGCCGCTCTGATGGCCTCGCGGATGATCGGTTTGGGGGATTGCCTGAAGAAGAAGCGGGCGGTGTTTTTCGATGGCCGGGCTAACACGGTCGCGAACGTGTTGGACGACGGCTTCGGGCAGGCACGAGATAATACTCTTTCCACACGGTTCTCTCGTGTTCAACGCGAGGGAGCGCAACCACGGAGTACACGGAAAACGCGAAGGGAATGAGTATAAGCCCTTCAGCCCCGGATACCCAGCAACGGTGGTCAAGAACTCGCTTGCCTTTTTTTGAGATGGGTCTTAATAGCAGAGAGCTAACAGGCTGTAGGCAAGCGTCTATCCGCATTTGCGAGTCCACTTCAAAGAAGTTCTCGCCACATTCCAATGCATACAACCCACTCCGGCTTAGCGGTGAGGCAATAATATTACCCTGAACACTGCGGTACTATTCCAGGCTTCGGAACCTCGTGAACGAGTTGGGTTTTGTTGGCCCGATACTCTGGACCGAACTCGTTAAGTGCGAGAACGGGGCCGATAACAAGTTGCCCCCGATTCAAACGTTCCGGACTTGCACCGAGATGTATTTGAACAGAGAGCTGCAGTCTATACCTCACGATTGGCCGCTAATTGCCATCGGTTATGAGGCATATAAGGCCATGGCCTACATCCACCCGAGCCGAATAGTGATCGGCATTCCGCATCCGACCGCCTCCCGCGGCCAGTTCTCGAAGCTCTTTGATCAAAAAAAGCTACGGCATGAGTTTAGACTATTTATCGACGATTGGTGGGATGGGAAGGCTCGAAAAGCTGGTTGGGCCGACACGAGCCAGGGGCACTATGGCTACCGCTAGTTTGATGTATTCCCACTGATTGAATAACATTATCGCCAAATACCCGATCTCGGGAACGGATTCTTGACAGAACCCCGACGCTTGCTTATAATGCGGTCTATCAAGCCCACATTTGCATCTTCGATCCTGGTTTTTAGATGGATCGGCTGGCAGATCGTTGGGGATGCCTCGGTTTTCTTCTTTATTGACTGTACGCATCTCCTGTCTTTGATGAAAACATTCCGTGAGCCGACTTGAAGTATGTCCTAGGGGGTGGCAATGGCCGTCAGCGATTTGCACACGTATTTGGCAGAACTGGAGAGGGAACATCCTGGAGAGGTCGTGCACGTTCACCGGCAGATCGACCACGCTTATGAGGTGACCGCCATAGTGTCGCAACTGGATCGCGAGAACAGGCACCCGGTGCTTGTCTTCCACAACATCAACACGCCTTCGGGGGCAAAATCCAAGATACCGGTGGTGACCAATCTGTTCGGCAGCCGGCGGAGGACTGCGCTGGCCCTTGGCTCGACGCTCGAAAAGGTGGGCAGCGATTATTACCGCAGGGCGAGCCAGCCGCGCGAACCGGTGGTGCTCACGGACCGACGAGAGGCTCCCGTGAAGCAGGTGATCCAAAAAGGAAACGAGGTCGACCTCTACGAGATGCCGGCGCTGGTGCACCACGACACCGATCCGGGACCGTACTTCACTGCCGCCTACATCACATCCTACGACATTGACACTGGCATCGACAACTCGGCGATGCAGCGGGGCTGGATGAGGACCAGGAACGAGATAAGGGTATCGCTCAACCCGCACTGTCACAATATGCTCAATTTACGCAAGCACGAGAGACTCAATAAAGATATGAAGGTGGCCTACTGGTCAGGGCACCATCCCGCCGCGCTGCTGGGCGCACAAACCAGATTTGCCTATCCCTGGAGCCACTATGGCTCTGCCGGTGGCTTGCTGAGCGAACCGCTAAGGCTGGTGCCCTCGGAGACGCTGGGGGATGATTTCCTCGTTCCCGCCGACGCCGAGGTCGTCGTGGAAGGCATAATGAAGGCCCACCGGCGGGTGGCGGAGGGTCCATTTGGGGAGTACACCGGCTACGTCGGCCCGCAGACCGCCAACCCCCTCTTCGAGGTCACGGCGATTACCCGACGGGAAGACGCGTACTGGCACGACATCGCGGTTGGCTATACTGATATCCAATCGATGATGGCCCTGGCTGCCGAGGGCGCGCTCGCGGATTCGCTCAAGCGCAGGATTCCTTCGTTTCGCAACGTGTGCGTGCCTGCCTCTGGCGTGACCTTTCACGCCTACGTCCAACTGGCCAATCCTCAGCCTGGCGAAGCCCGGGACGCGATCATGTGCGCGGTGGAGGCCCAACCAGGGTTAAAGCACGTCTTCGTGGTCGACGAGGACGTGAACGTATTCAACGAGAAGGAGGTCCTGTGGGCGATCGCCACTCGATCTCAATGGGACCGCGACGCGATGGTTTTCACCGGGCTAAGGGGGATACGCTTAGACCCTTCGGCAGGCGAGCACACGACTACCAAGGCCGGTCTCGATTGCACCAAGCCGTTCGACGGGCCGTTTCCCACGAGGTGCAAGATACCCGAAGAGGTGGGCCAGCGGATTCAACTGACGGATTACATCGCCGCGGAAACGCTTGCAAGCATCCCAACCGAACGCGAGTAGGAGGCAGTGAAATGGCGGAGATACATGAGGTGGCGTGTCCGGCCTGCGGGTACGGGTATTATGTCAGCAAGGTTGTCTTCAGGGTAAAGGACTTCGCCTGCATTTGCCCGAAGTGCAAGCATGAGTTTCGCCCGGAGGAGTCGATTGGCGATATGGAGCGCGGCGAGCAGGGGTGAGGGTTAATGTTGGCGTGCACGATGGAGAGGGGACGACCGTCGTATGCCGCCTTGATGGCTTGGAGTAATCAAGAATCGCTCAAGATGCTCAGTGTCTCGCTATCTGACTGGATAAACTGCGCAATCACATCCTCGCACTGAAGGTCGGGCCATTCTTCCTTTATGAAATCGATGACACTGGACACGGGCCAGGGGCCAAGTGATGTCATATAGTCATCGTACTCGTCGGAGACCTCCCTCCAACTCATATGCGATTTCCTGGATAGTATAATACCGCTGTGCAGGATCACTATGTGAAGTAATTGTTCTTCAGGGCTCATCATTGCTCTCCCCCTCTGATGAGGGGATTATACACCATCGTCTGATCACCCGCTGCCACCGCTCGTCGCCCATGCTGAGCACGCTAAGGCCCGCTGGTCCGTGCTTAGCTTCGCAACGGGAAAGCCTGGCTTGACTTCTCGTCCTCCCCGCCGTATACTCCTGACTGATAGTCATATGACTAAATCATCTTAAATGGTCATTTCCCTGGTCTCGCAAGGAGAAGGACGCATGGTAATTCAGAGCCAGGAAGTAAGTGCACGACGGCAAGAATCATCCAGGCGGGAGGAGCGGGCACATCGCATTCTGGACGCGGCCGCGGCGTTGATTATGCGCTGGGGCTACAACAAGACCACCATCGACGATATCGCGAGACAGGCTGGCGTAGCCAAAGGCACCATTTACCTGCACTGGAAAACGCGAGAGGATCTATTCGCGGCGCTGATTCAACGTGAAGGAATGGCGCTTGGAGAGGATTTCAAGCGGCGCATCGCGACGGACCCTGTCGGTGCCACGCTGCAAGGTATATACAAACACACGGCGCTTGCGCTCCTGAAACGCCCGCTGCTGAAGGCGCTCGTTCTGCGCGATGTGGATGTGCTGGGGAAGCTGGCCCGCAGCCAGCAAACCACTGCCGCCTATGTAGAGAAGCTTACGGGCTTCAAGACCTACATCGAGTTATTACGGGAACATGGCCAGGTGCGGACCGATATCAGCCTCAAGGCGCAAGTGTATGTGGTGAGCGCTATTCTCACGGGATTCTTCGTCGTAGCGCCGCTGCTGCCGGTCGAGTACGCGCTTTCCGATGATGAGATGGCAGATCTCATAGGGGAGACGGTGCGCTGCACGCTCGAGTCTGGCCGGGCCGCCTCACCCGACGGTTTACAGGCCGCTTCCCACGCCTTTATGCAATACGTGAATCGTGCTATGACGGTTGCAGAGGAGCAACTGCAGCGTGAGCTTGATTCGTAGAAGGTGGTGCGCTATGTCGCCAAAAACATCCGCAATCTCGGCATGCGGGCTGGTCAAATCGTACGGTCGGGTGCGCGCCCTGGACGGGCTTGACCTGTCCGTGCGCACCGGCGAGGTGCACGGCTTTCTGGGTCCGAACGGCGCCGGGAAGACCACGACGATCCGCATCCTTCTCGGCCTACTGCGAGCCGACGCCGGCGAGGCACGGCTGCTCGACGGCGATCCGTGGCAGGACGCCGTCGCGCTTCACCGCCGCCTGGCCTACGTGCCCGGCGACGTCGCCCTGTGGCCCGAGCTCTCCGGAGGCGAGGTGATCGATCTGCTGGGCAGGATGCGCGGTGGGCTCGACCCCAGGCGCCGGGCCAGCTTGCTGGAGCGCTTCGATCTCGACCCGCGCAAGAAATGCAACGCCTACTCCAAGGGCAATCGGCAGAAGGTGGCCCTGATCGCCGCGCTGGCCTCGGATGTCGAGCTGCTCCTTCTGGACGAGCCGACCGCGGGCCTTGACCCTTTGATGGAGGCGGTGTTCCGGGACATCATCTCCGAGGAGCGCCGCCGCGGGCGCACGGTGCTGCTCTCCAGCCACATCCTGGCCGAGGTGGAAGCGACCTGCGACCGGGTCACCATCATCCGCGCCGGGCGCACCGTCGAGAGCGGCACGCTGGCCGAGCTGCGCCACCTGGCACACACCTCCATCTCGGCCGAACTGGCAAGCCCGCCCTCCGGGCTGGACAGACTGCCTGGGGTACACAATCTTCAGGTCGAGGGCACCCAAGTGCGCTGCGACGTGGACGCCGAGGGTTTGAATGGCGTGTTGCACCATCTGACCTCGCTCGGTCTGCGCAGCCTGGTCAGCCAGCCGCCGACGCTGGAAGAGTTATTCATGCGCCACTACCAGATCGAACAAGTGGCGGACGCCACCGATAGAGGCGGACAGGCAGAGGTGGACGGATGAACGAATTGATAGGCACCGGGGCGCTGATCCGATTGATCCTGCGCCGGGACCGCGTCTGGCTGCCGCTTTGGATCGTGACGGTGGCGCTTGTGCCAATTGGCTTCACGGCCAGCGCCCAAGAGCTCTACCCCACTGCCGAGGCGCTCAAGGCTCTTGCCGACGAGAGCATGAAGACCCCGGCCGCCATAGTGATGCTCGGTCGCATATTTAGCCCGACCCTCGGCGGAATTGTCGCCTGGCGGACAGGGCTGCAGGGCGCGATTCTGATCGCGCCGGCGAGCATACTCTTCGTCATCCGGCACACCAGGACCGAGGAAGAGAAGGGGCGGCGTGAGCTGCTGGGCGCGACTGTGGTCGGCCGGCAAGCGTCGCTCACGGCTGCTTTGATCGTAGTGTTCGGCGCCAACCTGGCGATCGCCACGCTCATCGCGGCGGGGCTCGTCGGTCTCGGCCTGCCCGTGGCGGGATCTATCGCCTTCGGACTTTCGGCGGCGGCCGGGGGGTGGGTTTTCGCGGCGGTCGCCGGTATGGCGGCGCAACTGACGCAGAGTCCTGGCGCCGCGCGGGGCATCGCGCTGCTGGTTTTCGGCCTCCTTTACGTGCTACGCGCGCCCAGCGATCTAACCGAGGGGTCCTGGCTTTCCTGGCTATCACCGGTCGGCTGGCTGCGGCAGACTCGGGCCTTTGCCGGCGAGCAATGGTGGGTCTTCGCGCTTCTCGGCACCCTGGTGGTCGTGCTGATGGCCGCGGCATTTGCGCTGTCCGCGCGGCGGGACCTTGGTGCCGGGCTCCTGCCATCACGGCTCGGGCCGGCCGCGGCCGGAGCCCGGCTAGGCAGCCCCCTGGCGCTAGCGTGGCGTCTGCAGCGGGGCGCATTGCTCGCCTGGGCGGCCGCGTTTGCCGCGTTAGGCGTCGGCCTGGGCGCTATCAGCCCGAGCATCTCCAAGATGGTGGACGTTCCCGAGATCCAGGCCTGGGTGGCCCGCATGGGCGCCCGCGACGCCGGCGATGCCTTCCTGTTTATGAGCGTGTACATCCTCGGTCAGGTGGCCTCGGCGTACGGGATCGCAGCCACACTGCGACTCCGGTCCGAGGAAGTCGAGCTACGCGCCGAGCCAGTGCTGGCTGCCTCGGTCAGTCGGCTTCGTTGGGCGAGCGGTCACCTGGTTTTCGGGGTGATCGGCCCCATCATAGTGCTAGCGGCGCTCGGTATCCCGATCGGGCTGATTAATGGGTGGAGCACCGGCGAGGTGGGTTACCAACTGCCGCGCCTGCTAGCCCGCACGCTGGTGACCCTGCCTGCCATCTGGATTATGGTCGGGCTCGCCACGGCATCATATGGTTTTGCGCCCCGGTTCGCCAGGTTTGTGACCTGGGCCGCGCTGGCAACATTTCTGGCGCTCGAATTCGCCTGGGAGGTGCAGCAGGTGAGCCGGTCGATATTCAACATTTCGCCGTTTGCCCACGTGCACTGGTCCGTCCAGGTCACGTCAGAGTCCCTGGTGGGACTGACCGTACTCGCCTCGGCGCTCACCATTGCCGGGCTGATCGGCTTCCGTCGCCGCGACCTGGCTTAGAGCAGTTTGCATTAGCGCGGCGCGACATACCGCGCTTGACAAAAGAACGACCGATGACTATAGCAGTTTGCATTTTGATATGGCTACCCGTAGCGCGGGGGCTCGTCCCCCGCCCCGCCCAGCGGGGGACGAGCCCCCGCGCTACATTGCATACGCTCGGTATATCGGTGGCTGCTCCGCTAGCCAAAATCCTCTGCAAACTGCTATAAATTCCCCGGGCAGTGCCTGCAACTCGCACGAGACGTGGCATTTAGCACTCAAGGCCCAGCTACCAAGCGGTTGCCAACCTGGTAAGGACAAGGCATTCGCCAAATATCTTTGCCCTACGATGACCTTGCGCAAATACTTTGCCCTGCGATCTAGCCCAACCACCGGTCTCTCCAATCATCAATTTCCCTGGCCAGTTAGCAAGCCTCAATTGCACCACAGCTTCTATTGTGCTACACTTGGGTCCGGCTGAGTACTTCGTGATAAGGTTCACCATCTTTCGGCTGAAGGACCGACATTCCCAACAGTTTCTTTGCGGTCTTTGCGGTGAACTCACGCGCCATACTCATAGCAGTGTGCTTGTACCAATTGCCTCACGATAGACCAAATATTCCACGGGGCAGGGCCTGTAGTCCTTCGGCGGAAGGACTACAGGCCCTGCGTGGGGTGGGCCGATATAGGACCCGTCTATGACCAATTGGTATTAGGCCTCAAACTCCTGGGGCGACCAGAATGCGGCCACCAAGGACAGTAGGTATGAAGAGAAGAATCCTGGTGTGCAAGATTGCGCCGCTCCTGTTAGTGATCCTTGCCACGGCATTCCGCGCCTACCACTTAGATTGGCAGTCGCTGTGGGACGATGAAGGTTTTACGGCGGCCATCTTGGGGCACGATCTTTGGCGGATTGCCGCTGAAACCCCGTATGGCAACTTGCCGTTGCACTACTACCTCGTGGCTGCTTGGACGGCCGCGAGCGGGTATTCTGAATTCGCCTTACGGTTTCTGTCGCTCTGGTTCGGCGTGTTGCTGGTTCCCTTGACATACCAGCTTGGCGGCAGGCTTTTCAGCCCGTCTGCACGTCTGCCGGCGGCGTTACTCATGGCCGTGGCACCATCCCTCATCTATCAGTCTCAGGTTGCGCGTCCTTATACCCTGTTGGCGGCTCTGTACGTCGCCAACTTCCTGTTTGCGCTCCGTCTTCTGGAACGGCCCGGAGTCTGGTGGCTTTGGGCCGGCCTCACTGTCACTGCGGCGCTCGGCAGCTACACTCATTTCTTCGGGATGGTGCTGCCGGTGCTGGCGGTGCTGCTGTTCCTGCCATTTGCCCGCGGAGACCGGCGTTTCCTTTATGGCCTCGGCGGTGCCGTTCTGGGCATTCTCCTGCTTTTTACCCCCTGGCTACTTACGCAGCTTAGCGGCAACGTCGGCTACGCCCGCGGCTACTCGAGCCCGTCCCCCTTTGCCCTCGCTTCCCTGCCCTTGCGGCGTGCTGAGCAGGTGTGGGTGGGGCTCTTCGCTCAAACCAGTTACGACCTGGAAATCACGACAAACTATATCTGGACCCTGCTGCCGCTCGTGGCATTATGTGGTGGTCTCGCACTCCTATGGTCTCACCAAAGGCTCTCGATCCGGTACGCCGTGTTAATCTACCTTTTGGTCCCTCTGGCCGCCGGCATTGTCGCCGGCGTGCTCTTCACTTTCTTCAATCCTCGCTATCTGCTCTACCTCGCTCCGCTCTGCTTCGCGCTGATAGCCGGTATCGTTTCCTTACCACGGCTCGGCAGCCGTATCGTAGCTCCAGCGGTGATCGGCGCGCTGTTGCTGCTGTGGATTCCGGTGACAAAGGACTATTATCAGAATACTACAAACGAAGACCTGCGGTCCCTGGCACGCCGCATCACCGCCGAAATCAGGCCAGGCGATGCGATCGTGGTCAACTCCGGCTGGCGGAATACCCTTCTCGATTACTACCTGCGAGATTCAGGTAACCCTCGCCGCTACGTCATACCACTCGAGGCGCCCGCCGGCGAGAAGGCGACGCGCGCGCTCCTGCGCGACGCGATGGCGGAGCACGAGCGTGTCTGGGTGGTGTTTTTCGGAGCTTCCCTGGACAATTCGACCCACGCGATCGGACCTTTGCTCCGCGAGGAATTCGCTCGTGTAGTCGATCGATCGTATGGAACCACCAGTCTTGGCCTCTACGTTAAAGGCAAGGCCGGTACCGAGGTCGGCGAGTTGACCACGTTCAAAGACGAGCTGACACTGAGGGTTGGTCCAGTGTACTGGCCGCGGGATGGAAAACCCCTGGACAGCGCCGTGTTTTCGCTGGATTGGCAGCCGCTCAAGCCAGTCACCAGGAATTACGCGGGGTCCCTGCGTCTGGTCGACGAGAACGGAGCAGTTTGGAGCCAGTTGGATAGCGGGCTACCCAACGGCGACTTAAAGACCACGGTGAACTCGACCGGCAATTGGTGGAAGGAGTATCGTGGCCTTATCGTCCCTGCTGGTACCCCTCCGGGGAATTACACTATGACCCTCACCATCTACGATGTCGCCAGCGGCCAGGCTCTGGAACCATCCGGTTCCCGTCGTCTGGGCTGGAGCCGGGCGCTGGCGTTGGGGCAGATAAACGTTGGCGTGGCCGATCGTCAGCCAGATCCGGCGACGCTTCCCGTCACGGCCAGGGAACGAATCGTCTTTGGCGAGCGATTGGCGCTGCTGGGTAGCAAGTGGGACAGGAGCCAGACGGCTGGACAACCTATGGTTCTGCAGCTTTTCTGGCAGGCTTTGAAGCCCATGTCCAGAGATTATCGCCTACGCCTTCAGCTTCGCGGTCGCTCGGGTCACGTTGCCGGAGATGTTACAGTACCCGTCAGCAAGGCAGACTATCCAACATCTCGCTGGCCTGCCGGGAGCATACTCAAAGGCCAATACAGGTTGCCCATATCTCCGCGCTCGGCTCCGGAGGAATACGCTTTGCACCTTTCAGTGGTTGATCCGCAGTCAGGCACGACGTTGGCGACCACCGGATGGGTGGCAGACATCGCGGGATACGTCGAGGTGAAGGCGATGGCCCGTCCTTTTTCGGCGCCTCCGATGAGCAAGCGGGTGGATGCCACTTTTGGCCCAGGTATCACACTCCTAGGCTACACGATTGAAAACCAGACCCAGGCGGCGAATAACTCTGGCCCGTCTTCTGGCCCGGGAAGATCGGTGAAGGTGATCTTGTACTGGGTCTGGCAGCCAGGGGCCGGTGATAGCCAGCCCGTTATTCAACGCTCCTACACCGCGTTTGTCCACCTCCTGGATCGAGAGGGCGTGCTGGTTAGTCAGCACGACGGAGTCCCCGGAAACGGACAACTCCCAACTACCGCCTGGCCCAGCGATGAGGTAATTGCCGATCCACATTCCATATCCCTACCGAACGATGTCCAGAAAGGACCTTTCACGCTCATTGTCGGATTGTACGACAGTGACACGATTCAGCGGCTGCAAACCGTCGATGGTGCCGATCACGTAAGGCTGGCCGAACCCTCTATCGGTGGCCTGTGAAGTACGACGAGCGCCGGTGTCAAGGGTTGCTACTTCGCTCAGCAAAAGTGTATACTAGCGGCGGGCTGGATCAGCGCTGTACATCACCTAACACACTCAGGAGAGCGCAGGTGTGCTGACACGAACGATCGGCAGAAGTTCCGCGAAGTTAAGGTGGGATCAGCGCCCGCTGCTTGTCCGCTGGACGATAATCGCTACTGCCTTTCTTGTGACTCAGCCCCTTATTTCCTTGGTCCACCAGATAGCTATCCTGCTCGCGGCTCTTGTGCTGCGCTGGTCGGCGTCCACTCCTCTTCTCGAATGGCCCGTGAAAACTATCGTTGCCGAGCCGATCTATTCCCGCATAGCCCTGGAGATGTTGGGCAACATAAACGCCCGTGGACTCGCTATATCCGGTTTGGTCGGAGGCTTCCTGCATGACGTCTGGCCTCAAGTGTTCGTTGACCCTGGCCTGGTAGTGGATGGATTCTGGGTTAGCGCTGTTGTCGCGTCGGGAAGCTCTGTCATCAGCCGGTTTCTCGTCCTGACTGGCGCGAGTGGGCTTCTTATACTCCTTGGTGTGCTGCTCGTTAGCTGGGGACTTGAGGGCGGTTCGGTGCCGCGCGCTTTGGCCACCCCATCGATGGTCAATGGACGTGTGTTGTTTGGCCTGCTTTTGCAGGCACGTGGCGTGGCGGCTATTCTATCGATAGGGGTCACCCCGACGGATCTGGAGAACATGGGCCTTGCCCAGATTGGAACTAAATTGTTGGTGACTTCACCCCAATCATACGAGACCACCTTATTAGCGCTCGGCGGTTGGCTATCGTTCGGCCTCCACTTGCTCGCGGTGGTAGCGGATTACGTCCCCGCCTTACTGTTTGCCCATTTGTTGTTTGTCCTCCTGAGAATGCGTGGCTCAAAACGGTCGTTAACCGGTTTAGACGGGCTCTCGATCTGCCCGAGCAGGATAAAGCCCCTCGGCCTGCTGCCTATGGTCGGCATGGCTGCCGTCGTTGTGTTGCCTTTCGGGATGGCCTCCACGAACTTCGGCTACGGTGCCTCCGCTACAACCGTCAATGTCGTCGTCAGTGTCGGCGAATCCGCTGCCAACATCGACCCACAGGTCAAAAGCCTCTCGGAAGTGCCTGAAGACAACCCCGTCGCACCATCGCCCATCCAGCCTCCGACGCCTACCCCTGGTCCGAGTGTGGTGTCAACCACAGGGAGTTCGAACAACTTCGTCTACCTAGTTAACGGCAAGAGGACGTGGATTCGAGGGGTTGGATACAACGTGATATATCGCGACCTGCCGAATGAACGGCGAGCCAGGCGCTACGAGCGGGACTTCTCGCGGATGGCGGACGCCGGTGTTAACACGATCCTGGGGTGGGATTCCGACCAGGGATACGCCCACGATAAGTTCGATGACTTGTTGCTGACCAGGGCCAACAAGTTCGGGCTGGGTATTTTGATGCCCTTCTTTCTCGATCCGAATGGAGAATACTCGAATGATAGCTATCGGGCACGAGTTACGCAGGACGTGATTGCCTTTGTCCGTCGTTTCAAGCGCCAACCCGCGATCAGAATGTGGGCAATCGGCAACGAGGTGATGCACGGTATGGAGGCTATGATGGTGCTGCGTGGAAAATCGCCGAAAAGCACGCCCACCGCGTTTGCGGATTTCTATCTGAAGCTGGTCGACGAAGTCCGCAAAGAGGACCCCAACCATCCGGTGATCTATCGCACCGCCGAAGACGGCTTTTTGGGCGCGTTCAAAGCGGTTCGAGCCAAGAGCGTCGAACCTCGCCCTTGGCTCGTGTTCGGTATGAATGTCTTCTCGTCCCGCCTCAAGACAATACTGACGAATTGGGAGCGTCACGGGTTCGGCAATCCCCTCTTGATCAGCGAGTTTGCCCCCACCGGTCTTTCACAGCAAGACCGTCCTCGCGGTTTCGTGAGGATGTGGCGGGCGATTCGAAGCTATTCCTGCAGCGTCATTGGTGGCATCGTCTATGTCTGGACGACGGCTGGACCTGAACCTGTGGATCGTGTCTTTGGGCTTGTGGACGGCGATGGGAAGGCGGTTGATGGCTCGCTCGATGCCATCGCTTCCGAGTTCCGCCAGGCTCGCAATCTGACTGGCACATGCGGGCCCCCGCTACAAAGCTCGCAGTGAACAGACCGGAAACTTGACGAAGCAGGCCTTTGGGCGTAATGTGAAAAGTGTAATACGTTGTTGGAGTGGAAACCGTGAGGCTAACCCGAGCTAGTCGCCAGGCATTGTATGCTCTGGGTGCGTTCTCCATTCTTGTGTTTGGCATAGCGGTTTGGCAAGGTGCCTTAAGTCAGGAACTCCGATCTTTGGCCTCGGACAGGACATCGGCCAGCCTTCATTCGAAGGCTGGCCCCAGCGTCGTTACAGTGCAGAAGGACGAGCGTGGTGTGTTTCGATATTTGGTGAACGGGAAACCGCAAGTGTTCGTTGGGATGGGCTACAACCCGATTTACCGCTATCTCTCCGATGATGAGCGAGCGGCGAGCTATGACCGTGATTTCCAGATCCTGTGTGAAGCGGGGGTAAACCATATTATCGGGTGGGATTTCGACAAAGGCTACGAACAGGATAAATTTGATGAAATCACGCTCGATTACGCTTATGAGCACGGGCTCGGGGTGGTAATGCCTTTCTATCTTCCCCCCGACGGTGACTACCAGGATGAAGCTTTTCTTCAGAATCTCAGCGATGAAGCCACCGAAAAAATCGCCAGGTACAAGGATCACCCCGCTCTGCGGATGTGGGGCCCTGGAAACGAGGTGCTGCTCGATAATCGTTCGCGCAGAATGTGGGCATCGTTCGGACCGTTCTATCTCGGCCTGGCCGATCTATTCCACGAGTTGGACCCTGACCATCCGGTGATCTATCGTGAAGCTGAGGGCTATTTGTTGCCGGCAATGGTCAACGTGTCTCTGAACGATCTTGACGAGCGACCGTGGTTGCTTTACGGCGTGAACATATACAGCCTGGAACTGAACAATTTCCTGGAAACGTGGCCTGACTACGAGTTCGATCGACCCCTTCTGGTATCAGAGTTCGGCGCCGAATCGTATTGGACAGGCGACCGTGCGCAGGGTTATCTCGACATGTGGCGTTCGATACGTGCCCACTCGGACTACGTTCTGGGGGGAGCAGCTTACGCCTGGACCACCGAGGGGCCTGAGCCTACAGATCAGAAATGGGGCCTGATGGACGGTGAGAGCCACCCTGTTGACGCCACCTTCCCTCTGTTAGCTTCAGACTGGCGCAAAGTCAACGTTGACGATAACCGATGTCGCTATTGACGGAGTGCCTGCTCTGAACGATAATGGTGAAAGACAAAAACCTGGTGCCCCGTCAAGGCGGGAGCTTGGGAGTGCCCCCTAGGAATTCCCTTTCCGGAGGCGGATTGATGGGGCGCTAAATCAAAATAGGTGATTTGATCGTACACTGAATCTTGACTTCTGGGGGGATTGAGAAGGGAGGCGAGGATGAAGAGATTACACATCGTTGCGGTAATGGCGCTTGTTGCGGGACTGTTGCTTTTCCCTGCGGTAGGTAGCGCGGGCGTTAACGGCAACACGCCGCAGCCTGGACAGATGGTGAAGGTTTTCATCGCCTTCGATCGTCAGCCTGGGCCAAACGAACAGGCTATTGTGCGTGGCTACGGCGGGGCGATCAAGTATACTTATCATCTAGTTCCAGCTATCGCCGCATCGGTTCCCCAGGCGGCTATCGATGGACTGTTGAGGAATCCTAGAGTGGTTCGAGTCGAACCGGTCATTGAGGTGCGTTTGGTCGACTATGCCGGTGAGTTGGCCAATACGTGGGGTGTCAATCGGATCGATGCCGGCGCGGTGCACGGCAACGGTAACAACGGGGCCGGGGTGAAGGTGGCTGTGATAGACACTGGCGTTGACTATGGCCACCCCGAGCTTGCGGCGAATTACGCAGGCGGCTACGACTTCGTCAACGGCGATGCTGATCCCAGGGATGACAATGGCCACGGCACCCACGTCGCCGGCACCATCGCCGCGCAGCGAGACGGCGTTGGCGTGGTGGGCGTAGCCCCGGGGGCCAGGGTATACGCGCTCAAAGTCTTAGACGCCGGCGGGGGCGGATCTTATGAAAACGTGATCGCTGCCCTGGAGTGGGCTGTGGATCACGGGATACAGGTTACCAATAACAGCTATGGAAGCTCCGGCGATCCTGGAACGCTGGTTAAAGACGCTTTCGACAATGCCTACGCGGCTGGCATACTCAACGTAGCCGCCGCTGGCAATAGTGGCAATCCCCCAGGCAAAGGCGACAACGTCATCTATCCAGCCAGGTACGCGTCCGTCATCGCCGTTGCAGCGACCAGCAGCAACGATAGTCGAGCTAGTTTTTCCAGCACCGGGCCGGACGTGGAATTGGCCGCGCCAGGCGTTAACATCAGCTCTACCAAGCTTGGGGGTGACTATACGGAGATGAGCGGTACGTCTATGGCTTCGCCTCATATCGCCGGCGCGGCTGCTCTGGCAATCGCCTCCGGCGTCACTGGTGTTGCGAACGTACGATCTAGGCTCCAAAGCTCTGTCGACGATCTAGGGCCGGCCGGAAGAGATGTCTATTACGGCTTCGGCCTGGTGGACGCTGCCAGGGCGGCATCGTCTGCCAACGGTACGCCCACAGTCTCCATAACCAGTCCCGCCAGCGGTGCTACCTTCAGTTCAGGCGCCTCGATCACGTTCAACGGCACCGCCAACGATGCCGAGGATGGTGACCTGACGGCGAGTCTGCTTTGGGAATCGAACATCGATGGCGTTATCGGCAGTGGCGGTAGCTTCTCCAGAGTTCTCGGTGATGGCAACCACACCATCACGGCAAGGTCCACCGACTCAGGCGGCAAGACCGGAACCGCTTCTGTCAGCATAACTGTGGGGACTCCATCAGGCGGAGCGACCATTGCCAGCGTTCCCTCCATCGGCTACGCCACATATGGCGGTAAGAACCAGAACAATCACATGCAGATTACGACGGCGCTGGTCGACAATTTGGGCAACCCGGTGGCCAATGCATCCGTTTCAATCAGTGTCGCCCTTGGCGGAGCTCCCGGCTATTACTCGGGCACGAGTACTACGGGAACAAATGGACAGGCCATTTTCAAGATCGCTAACGCTTCATCAGGTACATACATTACGACGGTCACCAGCGTGAATGCCGCCGGGTTGACGTGGGACAGTGTAACGCCGACAAATACGTTTACCAAGTAGACGGTGAGTTATATGCGTAGAGACCGAGGTTATTCATAATCCGTATCAGCTCCTGCCACGACAAGGCCCGGGTTGGGTCTCGAAGATCCAATCCAGGCCTCGGCGAGCCCATGCTCATGGCGTTAGGTCTCGAAGACCCAACCCCTGTTGCCTTGGGGAGCACCCGATATAGCTTGACAATGTTAGATTATCAAATCGAGCCTGGCCTCTCCATACAAACCCGTGGGTCTTAGCGTGTCTTTGCACCAACTGGTGATAGAGCCATGGCCAGCACGCCAGCCAGAAGGCAAATCCAGCCAGTTCTTTTGGGTAGAGCCATTCTCATCGTTCACCATCCGGCACTTCGACCGCACGGCATCCTCTTTTCGCCATAAGGTCAAAGGTCCCAAATTGCTGGCCACGGTTCAGTATTGCACACCTGTCACGACCTGTGCTAAACTAATGTCTGGCTGACTGCTGTTTTCCCGTCTTCTGCGTTGCAGTTTCCTATGATCACCTTGCCTGTGACAAAAACTGGAAAGCGGCATCGAAAGGGTCGGTGAATGAGAACTGATGGAATTATCGCTCTGTTTAGTCGCTGGTTCGACCAGGATTTCGACCCCGATGTTAGGCGGCTTATCACGGCCGAGGAGGCCGGCAGAGAGCGCCGCGCCAATCACCTGCGGCTGGCTACGCTCGCTCTTTTTCTGCTCCTCTTCGCCATCTTCTATCTCAAATCCGAGCGGCATTACGTTGCCGGCTATCTGATCCTCTTCGATTTCATAGCCCTTCTGGTCTATGCGCTTTGCCTTGAATGGTGGCTCAGGAAAGGCAATTACCACCGTGCCGTCAGTTACGTAAGCTTTGGCGCTGATTTGACTTGCATCTCGATGATTGTGGTATCCTCACTATTCCTCAGCCAAGGGCCTGATCCCAGCGGATGGATAACTTCCATCGGCGTATACTTCCTCTTCGTCGCCTTGACTGGCCTGCGCTTCAGTCCGTACCTCTGCTTATTCATGGGGTTGCTTGCGGCGATCGAGTTCTTGTTAGTCAATGAAGTAGCGCAAGTCCTGGGCGGGCAGAGCCTCCCACTGCTGCAAAAGGCCACCATCTCGGTCCTTATGATCGCTTCCGGGTTTGTGCTCGCGGTCGCCGTGGACAACGCGAGACGCCTGGTGGTTCGGATAGGTCTGGCCGAGCGCGAACGGGCTCGCCTCGAGAACATCACTGAGGCCACCAGGCGGCTGGCCATCACCGATGATCTGACTGGACTGGCGAACCGTCGTCATTTTCAGGACGAGCTTCAGCGGCAGTTGCTACACCCTGAAAGAAAGAGCCCCACGATGACCGTGTTGATGATCGACGTGGACGACTTCAAAGACATCAACGACCGCCTCGGCCATCAGGTGGGTGACGAAGTGATGCGCCAGATCGCGGCGGTGCTGGTTCAGTGCATTCGATCATCTGACCTGGTCGCTCGGGTTGGAGGAGACGAATTTGGGGTTTTGCTATACGAAGCCGATGCCACGCAAGCCCAGATCCTCGCCGAGCGGCTGTGTGAAGCGGTGCGGCGGCACACCTTCGAGACGGTCGGCGGCCCCATTAGAGTGCGCACCTCGGTCAGCGTCGGATTGGCAAGTCTTCCCCGTGATGGACGAGACATAGACGCCCTGCTCGCCGCCGCGGACAAGGCACTCTACGTGGCCAAGAGCTTCGGGAAAAACCAGGTGAAATGCGCGGTATAGCGAACTCTGATCGCGTTCGAAGAGAAGATCAATATCATCACCCTGATCAGGTTTAGCGCACTATTCAGATATCAGAAAATGCGCCGCTAGAATAGGCCAGTTCGATGCATGTCCGTGGGGCCACCCCTGTCGATAACGACGGGCTTATAGATTTGCAGGCGAGATGTCCGCAAGGGACGGATCTCGTCGTCTCTAACGTCAACACTCCTGATTTCTTCGCCCGCGCCCGGGCCTATGATGATTACAAGGTCCTTGTCGCTACCGAAGACAACCGAATTGTCGGCTCCACTGCTTACGCTATTCGAGATGCGAATATTGACGGTAGGGTAGCCTGCGTTGGATATGGGTTTCAGACTTTCATCTCCCCGGACCACCGCAGAAGGGGTGTCGCGAGCCAGCTTTTTCAATCGTGTGAGGACTATCTGGCTCGTCGCGGTGTAGAGCTGGACTACGGGCTGATTATCGGAGGCAACACGCCCTCGATACGATACTTTGGCGATCGCGGGTTCAGGCTCCATCGTACGCTAATCATGCCAATGTTAGGCGTATATAAGCCGATGGTTCGCGGCTCGCAGGGCAAGGTAAGAAAAGCTGAGCCGCGAGATCTGGCCGCGATCGCTCAGCTTACGAACGAAACCTGGGAGGGTTACGATTTCTATGAGCCTATTTCCGCCGAGACTCTGGCCAGCGCAATCGATCGTAGACCGGCCTTCAGCATCGACGACTTGTTCGTCCTGGAAGTTGGGGGCGAAATCGCGGCTTGCCTGGGCCTGTGGGATTGGAGCAAGACGGCGCAGATAACGATAAGAGCGGTCAGCCTGAAACTGCGAATGATCGGGCTCTTAGTAGATCTGGTGCGCCACTTCCGACCAATGCCTGTGGTTCCCAGGTTAGGCGCCGCCATCAAACAGTCGGGGCTCACCCCGATTGCGTTTAGAGACCCCACGCATTTCGCGGTGCTGCTTAGGCACGTCAACGACGAGGCTTTGTCGCGGGGCATCCAGTATATGTTCTGCGCCTGCGAGCGTGGCAACCCGATGCTGCAAGGAATGAAGGACTTCGTTCGCGTCGACACCGCGTTGCATCTATATGTTAGGCCCCTCAAGGGAATTCTCCCAACTGGTACCAGACCCGTCTTCATAGATATGATCGATTGCTGAATATCGCCTCCGGGCCGACGAGCCCTCAAGACTCGACGTTGAAAAACTCGCGACTGCCGGACTCGACCAGCGGTATCATGCGGGCGAACCATTCGCCGAACTCGGGCAGGCTGAACATCTCGCCTATCATGCGCTCGTACTCCGCCAGGCTCGACGTTTCGGTCTCCGTGACGACGGTGAAGAAGCGGCCGCTGGCATCGGTCAGGATGCGAGAAGGAGCGTACTTCACCCCTGACGGATGCTGCTGCACCTCTTTGAGGAGCGCGACTAGCTCTCCTCCTCGACCGTATTTTGCTTGCATAACGCTTCGTACCACGATCATTGCTCGTCCTCCGTTATTCTAGATTTGGCGCCCAAAGGCTTACGGCATTTTGCGATAGTATTTGGTGACGTGGCGTTTATCGTAGGGGCGTCCTTCCGCTAAAGGACGCCCTGCCAGGGGGCGACCAATAAACGCTAACGAACCCTGCTGTAGACGCTTTCTCTAGATCGATACGGCCCCGATTTGCCGCAGCACGCCCCAGAAATCCAGCAGGCTGTAAACCTCCACTATCCGGTCGCCGGCGTGACGGTGAATGTAAATGCCTGTCAACACCACTGGCTTGCCAGTCGGCGCGATGTTGCTGAACATCGGAAGCGGCCCTTCATGCGTGCCGCGGTAGGTGACCCGCGATACCACCCTGTCGTCCTCCGCGACCTGCTCCTCCACCGTCACTTGAAGGTCGGGCAAGGCCGTTCGAAACATTGTCACAATCTGCTTTACCTCGGTTGGTCCGACTACGCCAAGGGCCTGGTTCATGAACTCGAGGGCGAACACCTCGTCGACCGCGTCGAGGTTCCCCTGGCCCGTGATCTCCTCGAAGACCCGTCGAGAGCGTGTCTTGTTCTCTGTTGTCATTAACTCATCTCCGTATGTGAATCTCTGCTCCTATCAACGACTCCAGCATACGGCAAGTGCGGCATCGTGTAATGTGCCGAAGTATGTATTCGCTGGGTTATTGTTGCAGGATGTGTAGCTCTCTCGCCCGCGCTACCGCCTGCGTGCGGCTGTTCACGCCGAGCTTCTCGTAAATGGTTGCGACGTGGCGTTTGACTGTGCCCACGGCGATGATCAGTTGCTCGGCGATCTGACTATTCGATAGCCCGGCCTCGACCAGCCGCAGCACCTCGCGCTCGCGCTCGCTGAGCGGGTCGGGCAGGGCCGCTGCCGTGGGCGGGTGCGCCGGCGCGTGAGTGCCAGGGACGCCGATGGCGGCGAGCAGCTTGATAACGTAGTGGGGGGCAAGGCCGCGCGAACGGGCTTCCTGCAAGAGTCCCGCGACCGTCGCGCCGAGATCGGCAAACAGGCGCAGGTAGCCCTCCGGCTCGGCCAGTTGTAGCGCGCGCTCGAGCGCACTGAATGCGCGCGGCGGGTTACCCCCCGCGCGATAGACCACCGCCTGCAGCGTAAGCGCTTCGATCACGACCGCCTTACGGCCGGCCACCTCCGCCACATGCAGCAGCCGGTGCAGCAGCACGAGCGCCCTATCCAGCGCCATTGCGTTGGCCTCGCGCTCGCCTTGAGCGATCAGCACCCGTGCGAGCGCCAGCCGCACGATCTCGTAACGGTAGCTCGCCTCTTCGTCGACGGCAAAATGCGTCGTCTCAGCCCAGTCGACCGCCGCGCTGAGATCGCCCTGCGCCAGCCAGAGCTGAACCTGAAATTGGTGGAGTTGGTTTGTCCACTCCGGCATCTGGGCGCCCTCGACAAGCGGCCTGGCTCGCCATAGCTCACTCGCGGCGCCCTCGACGTCACCTCGAGCGAGGGCCACCTGGCCCCGGGCGAGATGCCCGAATACTAACGCCTGGGTATCGCCCCCGAGCTCGGCCAGCGCGAGACCCTTCTGCAGGTGGTCGAGCGCACCATCCAGATTATCCCACTCATACAATAGCTCGCCCATCCGGATGTGCGCCCAGCCCATCAGGGGGATGGTGATTCCCGCCCGGTTTGCTTGATCCGCGATAAGTTGCAGGGCCTCCAGGCGAAACTCGCTGGCCCGACGCAGCCGTCCCTGCATCATATAGAGGTCGCCCAGGGCACTCAGGGGATGAATCGCGATACAGGGCACGGGTGTCCGCCGGGCGATGTTAAGCGCGTCGCTGTACGGCACGATCGCCGCCGTCCACTGGCTCCCCCTTCGATAGGTGTCGCCGAGCGCTATATTCACGCCGAACCGGAAGAAGAGGTCGTCTGCCGGCAAATCCCGAAACACCTGCCCGGAGAATTTCACGGCGCTCGCGAGATCGTTCTGGAAGCAGGCCAGAATTGCCCGCATACCCGCGATGCGGGCCTTTTGGACCCGGGTCTCTTTGTCCGGTGGGTCGAGTTCGTCGATGTGGCGTTCGACCTCCTCGATGCTTTTGAGGCAGGCCTCGATTTGCCCACCTTGCAGCAGGAATAAGCCGTGAAACAGGCCAAGCACCGGTCGGCTCTTAAAAAGCGATCGCGGGAGCGCCTGCAGCCATTCCGCTACCACTCGGTAGTGGCCATAGCCCAGCTTTAGCGGCAGGTTCCCTTCGACGATCCGCGCTGCTTGGTCGAAGTCTTCTCCTGTGATGGCGTGGTGGAACGCCTCGTCCGGAAAATCGTGTTCGGCAAACCAGGCACTCGCTCTGCGGTGAAGTATGGCGAGCGCTTCAGCCTCCCTTTTCTGAAGCTCGTGGTGCAGGAACTCGGCGAAGATCTGGTGGTAGCGATACCACTGCCGTGTGTTGTCTAATGGGCTGAGGAAGAGGTTTGCCTGCTCAAGGGCTTCCAGCATTGCCTGGCTATCTGTTCGACCGGTCACGGCCGCGCATAGCGGCCCGCAAAGGTGATTCAGAATTGAGGTCTCCAACAGAAAAGCCCTGATTGACTCCGTCTGCTGACCCAGCACTTCTGCCGCCAGGTAGTCGGCGACATAGCGATCCTTCCCACTCAGCGCCTCGATCTGGCCGAGCAGGCGGTCACGTCCCCGCAGCGACAACGCAGCCAGTTGTAGCCCGGCAATCCAGCCCTCGGCCCGTTCGGCTAGCCTCGTAACGTCCTCAATCGGCAGGGCAGGGTCGCTGGCCCGCGTGAATAACTGGACTGTCTCCTCGGCTGTGAATCGTAGTGTATCGGCCCGCAGCTCGATCAGCTTGCTGTGGGCACGCCAGCGGGCGAGCGGCAGCGGTGGATCGGTGCGGCTGGTAACGACCAGGTGCATCTGTGGCGGGAGGTGGTCGACAACAAAAGCGAGCGCGTCGTGGATCGCCGGCTCCGCGATTACGTGGTAGTCGTCGAGCACCAGCACAAACGGCTCGATCCGGGCGGCCGCCTCGTTTGCAAGGGCCGCCAGCACCTTGTCGATGGACGGCAGCAGCGACCAGGCGAGAACGCCAAGCGGCCCTTCCTGAATCGACTGCTCGATCGTCGCCCAGGCGGCGACCACGTAACGCAGGAAGTGACCGATGTCGTTATCGCCTGGGTCCAGCGAGAGCCAGCCGACACGCCAATGGCTCTGCCGCGCCCATTCGGCCAGCAGAGTGGTTTTTCCGTAGCCGGCCGGCGCGGCGATGAGCGCGAGGTTATGATGCGCGATCTCATCCAGGCAGGCCATCAGCCTGGGCCGCGCGATGAGGTGAGGTCGGAGCGGCGGTATGCACAACTTGGCGGCGAGGAGTGATGCATCGAGGGCTGGTCCATCAGGACTGGGGGCGGCGAACTGGGAATTCATACACCACCTCCGGGCTCAGTTGGTGCAGCCAATGGACCTGGCATTCAGTTGCCCCCGCCAGACCATAAACCGCGTCGATTCTCCCTGGCTTGTCGTTCCATCTGTTGGAACAACTGCTGATATCGCACGTCGGGCGGATAGCTGGATGCCTGCGCGTATCCTAATCTGACGAGCTCAGCGTTAACGAATATCGCATCGACGTAAACGTACCTGAGCAAGCGCCCGTACCGGTCAGTTTCGCTCACATCTTTCTCGAGAGTCACCACCTTACCGCCGACCAGTTCCTTGTTTTTTTCGCTGGCTTCCTTACCGTATCGCTCGACAGGACGGCGGGGATCCACCGTCTCAGGCGTGTTAATCCCGATGTAGCGAACTGTATACTTCCTGCCCTCGATCTCCACCTCGATGGTATCTCCATCTATCACACGGATTACCTTGGCTTGAGTACGGGTGGAGGATTGTGAGGCGGACGGCGAGGGCGTTGTTGAAGTAAGTTTGCCAGGCTGCATCGTGGGCCTTGCCGTTGGTGTAGATTCGGTGGTTGAAGGTGAAACCGAAGCAGAAGGGGTGTCTACAGCCGAGCCACACCCCATCAACAGAAGGAAAACGAATGCCACGAGGACAGGAGTGTTTTTCATCAAAGCCACATTCATCACAACTCTTTCCCGGCCAGGCCTCAGCGTTAGCTGACCCAGGGGTCGCGGGCAGATTAGCTTTGCCCCCAGCATCACGGGGGTGGCTCAGTCCAACCGGTCAACCTATTTGGTCCGTCCATAAACAATGCTACTCCACACCGCACTGTCCGGCCTACTTCTCGGCCATGCCAGGCTCGTCTGAGCCCCCGATCTCCATCTGTTGGCTCCCTTCACCGCGCCGATTGGGCAACGGCGCACTCCTAGCTGGATCTCCATATACAGAGCTGTTTGATAGTCCTGCACCTTGTTGTCCTGTACCTTGTTAACGACCGTCTCTGGCTCAATCACTTCGTATTTTGCGACCAGGCTCACCTTGATTGTGACCCCATCTGAGCTGAGCACCTCGCGTGGAATAGAGACGAAGACCTCATCTTGCCACTTGCCGCCCCGCGCCATCATAGCAGAATCGGTTAGTAGATACAAATGGCGACGCACGGCGTTTCAATCGAGCGGCACATTGCAGAGCGCCGCCGAAGGTAACGTCGCCAGTCGCGTTCTTGGCCAGCCCGGCTTTACGAGCGACGTCCCTAACTGGGGAGGCCGTAGCGCCTCCAGTCTGTATTACCCGACGGGAGTGGAAGTCTGTTTCGAGCCCCACCGCCGGCAAGCTCACTTGGTAGCATTGTGTGAGTATCGGGTGTAGTTATGGCGACACGTGAGTCAATTGCCCCGCTATCCCATTGCCCTCAAAACCTACTTCCCTTCTAACACCTTCTTCAAATTTGCCAGCTCTCTCACGTTATTATCGTAACTCCGCTGATAAGCCTGCTCGTCGTTAAAAGCCTGCGAAGCCACCGAATGAATCACCTTCGTCCCCTTGGCCGTCTCTCGAAACCAGTAGCTCACCACGGTGTCCCCGTTCCTCCCGTGCGTCAGCCACACGACCTTCTCGTGCGGCACGTGCTCCACTATCTCCGATGGAATCCGGTGCGAATCACCTTTATGCACCTGCACGAACTTCACTCCAGCACCTTGCTTCAAGGACGAAGTAATCTCCACGCTGGCCACGAAATCGGCGTAAACGGGATGCGTCTCCACGTCGGTAACGTAATCGAATACCCTCTCCACCGGGGCCGCTATCTCGATTTCCAGAGTCATCTCTGCCACGGCGCAACCTCCTCACTAAAATCTCGCAATGCACTGCCCTTGATTCTACCACAAACCACGCTCCAAAATACGTCTTTCGACCCAAATTGCGCAGCCGACGAGCTTGAAGGTGTGTTGAGTGCGCTCTGCGATGAGCAGCCCACTCAACACACCTCTAATTACTCCGTTCCTTGAATCCCTGGGTCAAGCGAGACTCCAGTTTTAACCATCACTTTGTACATATCCTTGAACTGAGCCGAATCCTTGAACTGAGCCGAAACCCATTTCGCCTCCTCGCCCGCTTCCAGCGGGCTTCGTTGACTTAGCGCGGTCGCTTTCCTCTCCGAGATCCTCTACGAGATGGGCGGCCCCTTTTGTAATGTTATAAGGCCGCCCGAGCCCGCCACCTCTCCGCTCCGCGATCCTCTGCGAGATGCCGCGCTCCGATGCATTGATTATGGAGCGCGGCGAACCTGGCCCCTTTTGCAGTGTAATGGGGCCAAGTGATGTAGATGAGATGGTGGCGGGCGAAGCGCCGCACGGGGCTCGAAAGGCCACGTGCGATGGGTTAACGTGAGCCCGCAACGCGGAAACTTGAACCGCACCCCGAAGCCCGAGGTGGATTTACAATTTCCGTCGCGCTGTGTTAAACTAGTGTTCGGCTGGCTGCCGCCTTTCCCCATCTGATGCTGGAGGTCCGATCCATGCTTGCTAAAGCGCTGACGTGTGCTGTCGTCGGTCTCGAAGGGGCCATCGTTCAGGTCGAGGTCGACATCGCTCAGGGTTTGCCCTATTTCGGCATCGTCGGCCTGCCCGACGTCGCCGTTCAGGAAGCCCGTGAGCGAGTGAGGGCGGCCATCAAGAACACCGGCTGCTTCTTCCCGATGAAGCGCATCACCGTCAACCTCGCCCCGGCGGACCTCAAGAAGGAGGGGCCGGCCTACGATCTGCCAATTGCGGTTGGGATCCTGGTGGCGGTCGGACAGATACCTCCCGTCGGCGAGCAGCAGCTTTTTCTGGGTGAGCTTTCGCTCGACGGCGCCTTGCGCCACACGAATGGCATCCTGCCGATGGTGTCGCTGGCCCGTGACAAGGGCATCGACACCGTCTACGTGCCCATGGCCGACGCCCCCGAGGCCGCCCTGGTAGAGGGCATGCACGTCTACCCGGTATGCACCCTCGCCGAGCTCGTCAACCACCTGCGGGGTGATGGCGCCATTCGCGAGTACGTGCCGAATTGGGACCTTCTCGACGAAGGGACGGAGTTCGCGAGCGACATGTCGGATGTGCGCGGCCAGGAGCACGTCAAACGTGCCCTGGAGGTGGCGGCCAGTGGTGGACATAACCTTCTGATGACCGGTCCACCGGGCGCGGGCAAGACGTTGCTAGCGCGGTGCGTGCCGTCGATTCTGCCGCGGATGACGGGTGACGAGTCCCTGGAGGTGACGAAGATCTACAGCGTCAGCGGGATGCTGCCGTCGGAGACGCCGTTGATGGTGCAGCGTCCGTTTCGGGCGCCGCACCACACGATCAGCAACGCGGGCCTGGTCGGGGGCGGACGCTGGCCCCGTCCAGGTGAGATCACGCTGGCCCATCGCGGCGTCCTGTTCCTCGACGAGCTGCCGGAGTTTGGCCAGCATGTGCTGGAGGTGATGCGCCAGCCGATCGAGGATGGCATCGTGACCATCAGTCGCGCCCAGGGTACCGTCTCCTTTCCCGCCAAGTTTATGCTCATCGGCGCGATGAATCCCTGCCCCTGTGGCTACTACGGCGACAGCGTCAAGGAGTGCACGTGCTCGGATATGATGGTTTCCCGCTATCAGAAGCGTCTTTCGGGGCCGCTGCTGGACCGCATCGACATTCACGTCGATGTACCCAGGGTGCAATACGAGAAGCTGGCCGACAACCGTGCAGGGGAAGCTTCGGCGCAGGTTCGGGCCCGCGTCGAGGCGGCGCGGCAATTGCAGCGGGAGCGGTTCAAAGGCACGAAGGTGTTGTGCAACGCAGAGATGGGTCCGGGCGAGGTGCGCGAGCTGTGCAAAGTCGATCTCGCGGCGCAGAGCCTCCTGAAAGCGGCGATGAACCAGCTACACCTGTCGGCGCGCGGCTTCCACCGCGTGCTCAAGCTCGCCCGCACCATCGCCGACCTCGCCGGCTCCGACCTGATCGCCGCCGCCCATGTCGCCGAAGCCGTCCAGTATCGACCAAGGGGCAGAGGATGAGACGTGGTATAATTGGTGCCGAAAGCGAGCGAAAGGAGACAAGATGTTCAGCGACTCTCACTCTCACTTACACGGACATACGGATGACCAGATGGCTTCCATGTTGGCGGAAGCGCAAGCCAAAGGGGTGGAGATCATTGTCGGCGTGGGCAACAACCTCGATACATCCGAGGCTGCTTTAGATCTGGCCCGACGCACCCCGCGCATCGTCCCCGCGGTGGGGATACATCCCTGGCAGGTTACGGCCTCCGACCTGGAGAGCGATGCCCGCCTGCGGCAGTTGTTTGGCCAGAAAGAAGTTGTCGCCATCGGCGAGGTGGGAATCGACCTGGAGAAGGACCCCTCCAGTGCGGATTTGCAGTGGCAGGTGTTCCGGATGCAAGTTAGATTGGCGAAAGAGCTGTCCCTACCGTTGATGGTACATTGCCGTGGCGCTCGTGATGACATGCTGGACCTGCTCCGTAAGGAAGTGCCCGTGCGCGGTGTCCTTCACGGATTCAGTGGAACTATTGCCGACGTCACGTTGTGGATTGAACTTGGCTTCTATATTGGGATCGGCGTGCGCACCTTTACTCGAAACTTCAACTCCGAGGTGGAGCAAGCCATCCGAGCCATCCCTCTGGACAGGATGCTTCTGGAGACCGATTCCTCGGCGAATTCCTTAAAATCCGAGGGGCTCCAGCCTACGAGCGTGATAGCGGTGGCCGAAAATGTGGCAGGGATCCACGAGGTAACGCCGGAGGAGGTCGCGCTCCGCACCACTTCGAACTTAAGAACTATGCTGCGACTGGCTTGAAGAAGTGAAGTTGTGCCAGATCATATTTGCGATCAGTATTTCCATACTCGATGAATGTTGACCTGGGCGGCGTATTCGATCGTGCCAGAAGTAAACAGGTGGATAGCGAAGAATAATCCTTGGGCCGCGCATTGGTTCGGTGGTCTGAGCCTGGCTGGGCGAGGGTCACGTTCGGTTCTGTCCCCGTCAGACAGTCAGAATACGCCTATTGGGCGGCGATTGCCGGCCTGGTCGCCGCTCGTGTTCTTATAGAGGCGGACATCCCACTGGCGGCGAAGCAGAGAACGATCGCAATCATAATGGCGTAGAGGTAGCTGCCAGTCAAGTCGAAGATTAGGCCACTTACATAAGCTGCGGTGGCTCCACCGATTTGATGGCTCAGAAACATGATGCCATAGAGAGAGCCAACGGAGAGACGCCCGAACAGATGAGCCGTCAATGTGGCGGTCGGCACCCCTGCCGCGTGGCTCAAGCCGAAGACTATCGCAAAAGCGAAGAGCCCGGGCGAATCGTTCGCGAAAAGAAGGAACACGAGCGCCAGGCCACGCACGAAGTACAGGAAAGCCAGCGGACGCCTGCCACCGATGCGATCGGTTATCAAACCGACAACGACGGCTCCTGGAATGGCTGTTGCCGCGTCTATCCCTAGCGCCGTGGCAGCCGTCATCTCGTCGAAGCCCCGCCCCACCGCGTACGCTACCAGATGAGTTTGGATCAACCCCGCGGAGGAATAGCCACAAACGAAGAAAGAAAGGGTCAACATCCAGAAGCCGCGCGTGCGCACGGCCCTCGCGAGTGGCGTTTTCAGCGCCTGATCTGATCCTCTGCCGTCTGATGCGCCAGTATCAGCCTTGTCCGCCCCATAGGGCCGTTTGCCTATATCCTTCGGATCATTGCGGATCAATAGCCCGATGGGCAGCAGCAGGACAATTACTACCAGCCCAAGTCCCAAGAAGCTCATCCGCCAGCCGAAGGCCAGGGTGAACGCCATCGCCAGTGGAATGAAAACCAACTGCCCTGTCGCCCTCCCTGAAGTAAGTAACCCCAGAGCCATTCCGCGATGTTTCACGAACCAACGAGAGGACACGACCGTTGCCATCACCGACCCTGTCGCACTGGTGGCTAAAGAGACGACAACGCCAAACGTGAGGTAGATTTGCCACAGCTCGGTTACCATCGAGGAGATGATGACACCTACGGCGATGATCAGCAGCGAGACAATAGCCACCAAGCGTGGCCCATAACGATCCAGCGCGAGCCCAATTAAAGGCTGTGACCCACCGCTCAAGAGGATGCTGGTCGAGCCGATGAGCGTGATGATTCCACGAGTGGCTTGAAACTCTTCCTCCAGCGGTCTAACGTAGACGCCGAAAGTCGAACGAGCACCGGAGGCTACCGCGGTCGCAAGGAAAACAGCAAGAACGACCACCCAGGCATAGTGCACCGAGCGTGCCTTTTCGATAACGTACGTGGCCATCGGCTCCTCCAGCCCTGTAGTGACGATGCCGCCAGGTGGCGTTGATCGAGGACGATCAAGCGAGTGCTTCTAGACACAGCGGAGAACTTAGAGAGCATCATACAGCTAGATCGTATAGATGTCAATCCGCTAAAACCTCCGTCTCCGTCCTTGACCTGGCCAGCGGGCCAGTGGCGAGACAACAGCTCAGTGAGCTGTACCATAAACTCTTCGCCGCTCGCGGTGCTTCGCAGAACGGTTACTTGCTCTATGTCCTCCTTTGCCTGTGTGGCATCCGCTCCTGCCTCCTGCAGTAATTGCGTTAGTCTTTGCCGAATGTCGGCGGCCGACAGTCCGTCTTTTTCGCCAGTCAGGTCGTTGATTTCACGCAACACCCTGCGCAATCGCCGCGTTCCATCGTCGATGTTTACCTGAGCCTTCTCCGCGTCTTCGCCCGCGGCTGCCTCCTTCACAATTCTCGCCGCCTGGGCTTGGCCCCACGCCAAGAGGACGCGAGCTTCGATGTCCGTAAGCCGCGACCGGAGGCGCTCGCCGTCCAGCAGGCTCTCCACCACGCGTTGCACCAGAAGGTCTCTGTTGTTCAAGAAGAAATCCCCTTTGTAATCCCATACGTGCGTCAGTTTACCATACCATTCCTACCACAGCGCTCGCCACCGCTGCCAGTGTAGCGCGCCAATCTCTGCATAAGCCCCCCGCCAGCGCGAAGTGGTAGCCGCGTGCGTCACAGCAGATTGGCATAGGCTCTGCTTTCCGTAGGCAAGGGGCACCCCGCGCTACACCAACGAGGCCACCGCGAGATGAAAGGTGTCCTTGCCTTCGGTTACCTGATAACTGACGATCCGCCGCTTGTTACTCGCGAAATAGCGTTCTTTCCGTTTGATGAGATCGTTCACCAACGCTGTGTAGACTTCAGCATCGTCTTTGCCGGCTGCGGCCTGAATTGACTTGCTGGCTTCATCCAGCAGGGCTTGTCTTTGCTCGTGCGGAAGTATGGCTGCATTCCATGCCAACACCCCGACCGCGACCAGCCGTTCGAAAGCACCCCGCGTCGTGGCGTACTCCCGATATGGCTCGAGAAACGCGAGAAGGATTTCGGACATTTTCTCCGGCGAGCCAAATTGAAACACGACTTCCCGCTCGCCAAAGAGCGCGCCTGATTTGACTTGGCGCTTGAGCGCTTCCATTCCTTTCTCGGCGGTACCCTGCTGGTGCTTCTCTTTTCGCTTCTGGTCGCGCTTATGCTTCTTCTGATGCTGCTTCTTAGACATTTGCGTGTCTCCGTAGTTCTCTTTTTATTCACGGCTCGATACTAATACTATAGTGCCATGGCGTGCCAGGCGCACCTTCGACATCAACTGCGCGTGTACGAGGTTGCTGTGCCGGCACCGCCTGGTCTGCTTGAAGAATCGATCATTGTTCGGTATGTCTTTGCCGCTCGGCTTCTACAGCAGTTTGCGATAGGTATCAGCCATCGCCCGGGCGGCGTAGGGGCAATCCCTCTGTGGCCGCCCTGGGGCGGGGTGGTATATCCTAGCCCAAGACGCTCTAATCTGGCACGCTTTGGGGCACGAGTGTGTTACCTTCCTTCCTTAACAATTGGTTGTGGTCAGAGACGTTCTCCTGCTATACTTTACCGTGAATGCGCAAACTGGGGCGATGGCGTTTTGTATTCGTTCTGGCTCAGTGGCATATGGTTTATGGCGAAGGGCGCTCGACAAATATGGGGTGTGCGCGGGCAGACGCGAACATTGCTTGTTCGGTTGGTATTCTGGGGCTGAGGGGCGTAAACGTTTAGCGGGGGTTGACGGTTGTGGAACGAGAACAGGCGCGAAAAACCACTATCGTTCTTGTAGTCGCAATCATCTTCCTGAGCGCAGCCGTGTTTATCGTGGACCTGCTGCTGCCGTTAGGGGTAGCGGACGGAGTGCTGTACGTGGCACCAGTCGCGCTTTCTCTATGGCTGCCAGGGCGCCGATTCACGATGCGTGTGGGGGCCTCTTGCGCTTTCCTGACCGTGCTTGGCTTCTTCCTCTCTCCACCGGGGAATGAGCTTCTTGTCTTCGTATTGCTCAATCGCGCGTACTCCCTGATCGCCATTGGAATGATACTGCTTGTCGATCAGTTGCAGCGCCAGTTGTTGCATCGAAACGTTGAGCTGGCAACCCAGACCATGACGCTGGAGGCTCTCTACGAGATTGGCACCGGGCTATCCGCGCTACTCGATGTGGGCACAATTAAAGAAACTGCGGTGCAGAGCGCGCACCGTCTGTTCCAAAGCGATATCGCGGGGCTGGCTATTCACGAAGAGGACACCGCTGAGATGCGCTGGCATCTTCTAGGTGGCCCTGACGGTGAAAACCTCGACAAGATGAAGGTCCATTTGGGCCAGGGGGTGGTCAGCAAGACCATCCAATCCGGGCAACCTGTGATAGTCAACGACGCGAAGCCCGAGATGGGATCGAAAGACCTGGTAGCCGCAAATCCAGTGCTGGCTGAGGTTAAGCTGCGGGCTGTTCTGGTTGTTCCTATTCGGATCGCCGGAAAGCCGGTTGGCGCGCTGATTATAGGATATCACGCGCCGCACACTTTTCACTTGAACGATCTGAGGCTTCTCACTGGCCTGGCAAACCAAGTGGCTGTCGCTATCAACACCGCTCATCTGCACGAACGCCTGCGGGCCCTTTCTGCCATGGAGGAGCGCCAGCGTCTTGCTCGTGAAATGCACGATGGCCTGGCTCAACTCCTGGGAACCGTGACAGCGCGGGCCACTGCTACCGGCGAGTTGCTGGCCCAGGGCAACATGCTAGATGCCCAGGGTCAGCTAGGTCGTCTACGAGAATCTGCCCAGAAGGCTTACTTGGAGGTACGCCAATCGATCCTGGGGCTGCGAACTCCATCCCCGCATGCTCAAGGGCTGTTGGAAGCGCTGAACGATTATGTCGGACGCCTCAACGAGCAACAGGAGATGTCCATCGAGATGATAAGTCTGGAAGAGACCCACTTCCACGACCTTTCGCCAGCCGTAGAGGTCCAGGCGATACGCATAATTCAGGAAGCTCTCAACAATGTGCAAAAGCACTCGCAGGCAAAGAGGGCATCGATTAACATAAACAGAGATAGCGAATGGCTAACTATCACCATCCAAGACGATGGTCAGGGGTTTGACATCGGCAGAACGTATGACCTTGGCAGTCACTTCGGGTTGCAAATGATGCGCGAGCGCGCGGAGTCGGTTGGCGGCCGCCTGAGCATCAAGACAGCTCTGGGCCAGGGCACCTTACTGACAGTACAGTTGCCCGTCGAAACGAGGGAGGTGAAATATGACTATTAGAATACTCGTGGCAGACGACCATCCAGTCTTCCGAGATGGCGTTATCGCGCTTCTGAACACCAGAAAGAATTTCGAGGTCGTTGGAGAGGCGAACAGCGGCGAAGATGCCGTTGCTCTGGCACGTACCCTCAAGCCTGACCTGGTACTGATGGATATCCATATGCCTGGCCTGGGTGGAATCGAGGCGACCCGTCAGATACGTGCTGAGTTACGGACTGTGAGAGTCATTATGGTGACGGTTTCCGACAATAGCGAAGATCTATTTGAGGCGGTTAAGGCCGGAGCTCAGGGATACATCGTGAAGAACCTGTCTTCCATCGAGGTTCTGGACCTGGTCGAAAAGGCAGCGATGGGAGAAGCCGCTTTCACGCCCGTTCTGGCGTCGAAGGCGCTGCTCGCTCTTGGCGGCGACTTAGAGCAGCCAGCAATCTCTCCACGGGAACAGGAAGTGCTAGAGCATCTGGTGCAAGGCTACAGCAACGCGATTATCGCCAAGAAAATCGGATTGAGCGAGGCCACTGTCCGCTTCCACCTGAGAAACATTCTTTCCAAGCTCCAGGCCCGTAGTCGAACAGAGGCTGCGGTTCAAGCGTTGAAGCGTAACCTGGTGCGACCTCCACAGCAGCAGAAGAGGGAATAAGCATCCACCACTATCCATTCGGCTAGTATCATCATAGCGTCAGAGACGGCTGTGCAGCCGTCTCTTTTTCTAGCTCCAACTCTAGCGACATGGACGTTCTCGTAAGTGAGATTGAGGCGGCATAATGTAACCAGGCAACGTGTGTTGCTGCGCCAAGCGGTCGATGCCTGTTCGCTATAGGCGTTAACAGTAGACTGGGCGGCGTTGGGACGGGATGTTACGTACTAGCGGGAAATGCTAATAGAGGTGGTGCCAGATGCGGGTATGTGCCGACGGGGAGCCCAAGGCCGATCTGCCTTCTCTGTTTGCCGGTGACAGGAAGCATCTCGATGCCGTATCGACCTGGAGGGCAGAGGAGGATAGCGTCGATTCCGTCAAGGTTGCTGTGAGAGCCTTCATCAAAGACCTTCATCCGGCTTATTTCGCGCTCGTTATGGCCACTGGTATCGTTTCTATCGCATCCTACCTCCTGGGGATGGACCAGATCGCTAGCGCTCTATTGTGGGGTAACGTATTGGCTTATGGGGGCATCTGGCTGTTGACCTTACTGCGTCTCATCTGGTTCCCCCGGCGCCTCTTATCCGACCTGTTCGATCACCAGTTGGGACCCGGTTTCTTCACTATGGTGGCCGGCACCAGTGTGCTCGGCAGTCAGTTGGTTCTTGTTGTCGGTAATTATGCCGCCGCGACTCTATTGTGGTTCTTGGCGCTTCTCCTTTGGATGTGTTTGATATACGCGGTCTTCGTCGGTCTTACCATCAAAGAGATGAAGCCTTCGATCGACCAGGGTATCAATGGCGGCTGGTTGATCGCTATCGTCGCAACCCAGTCTATCGCCGTCCTGAGCGGCCTCCTGGCCGCCCACCTGGAGGCTTATCAGCAGGTGGTGCTCTTCCTTGCGTTGATCCTGTGGCTGTTCGGTGGTATGTTTTACATCTGGATCATCTCGCTCATCTTTTATCGCTACACCTTTTTTAGGTTCTCTCCCGAGGACTTGACGCCACCATACTGGGTTAATATGGGTGCTGTGGCTATTTCTACTCTAGGTGGCACGATTCTGATCAAGAACGCTGCCGAGAGCCCGTTCCTGGGGGATCTGTTGCCCTTCCTAAAAGGATTAACCCTGTTATTCTGGGCGACGGGCACGTGGTGGATCCCTATGCTCATCGTCCTCTCGATCTGGCGGCATGTCTATAAGAAGTTTCCGCTGGCCTACAGCCCTTTGTACTGGGGAGCGGTGTTTCCACTGGGCATGTATACTGTTTGCACGTATCGACTGATAGAGGTCATCGACCTTCCGTTTCTGATGCCTATTCCACGCTTCTTCGTCTACGTAGCGTTGTTGGCCTGGTCGGCCACTTTTGTGGGGCTGATCAGCGCGGCCATTAGAAGACTATCCGCTATTACGCGAGTGGCGATCCACGCGTTGCCAAGCTCTGCCTTCCTTGTGAGAAGTTCCAGATGGTTTTTCTGAAGCTCGGACTTAATGGTGCTTCACAGGCCTTGCTGCGCAAGTGTGAGGCAGATGTGTTGCGTGACAGCAACTGCACGGCCGATGTTACTTTACTTTCAGAAGAAGGAGCATTATGGCAGAGAAACTGTATAGTCTGGGATCACTAACAGAAACGATAGCCGATGCCAGCGAGGCTGCGGAAAAGAAATGTATGCTCAAATTCGGCCAGGTGCTGGTCTTAGGAGTGATCGCTTCGGCTTATCTCGCTATGGCTACGACGCTATCTATTGCCGTGGCCGCTGGGATCGAGCCGACGAGCCTGCAAAAACTCGTCATGGGAGCCGTCTTTCCCGTTGGCTTGATCGCCGTCATCATAGCTGTTTCGGAGCTGTCCACGGGCAATTACCTTACCACTGCCCTCGGTGCTCTGTCTTTGCGTGTGAGCTGGAAACAAACTCTATATAATTGGGCAGGAAGCTACGCAGGCAATTTTCTGGGAGCTTTCCTGTTGGCGGTGGTGATCATTTTTGGCGCCCGCGTGCTTGTTGGGCCAATGTGGGGCGAGCAGTGGATTGCCCTGCTGCAAAAGACCGTCGCTGCCAAGGCGAGCCTGTCACCGGTTGAGGCCTTCTTCAGAGGAATACTGTGCATCTGGCTGGTTGATCTGGCTGTCTGGCAGGCCTACCGCGTAAAGGACACTACTTCCAAGTTTCTGCTAATCTGGTTTCCCACTTTTGCGTTCTTTGCCCTGGGATTGGAACACAGTGTAGTCAATATGTTCTTGTTCCCGACTGCAATATTCACAGGTGCAGACGTAACCTGGAGCCAGTTTCTCGTCAATAACTTGACTCCCGTAGTCATGGGGAATGTTGTGGGTGGTGTTTTTATTGTGGGAGTGCTCTATTGGTATTCGGCTGGATTGCCAATCGTCAGGCGCCTCGGGAATGGATCGGCGGAGGTGCTAGTTGAGCAGGGCTCAAGCAGGGTGCTGGAAGCGAACCTTGCCAAAGGAGTAGCGACCTCAGCGGCATTCGTCGTTCTTTTTCCCGGGATTGCGGGAGGGCTATCGCTTTTGCTGCCGGCAGACCTGGGATTGTTCATACCGATAACCGTGACAGCGTACCTGGCAGCAGCCGCGCTGGTCCTCCCGAAGGTTCTCGGGAGGATGCCTGATGACGCAGCGACTGAGACCTGGCACGGAACGAAGACACAATCGCAAGGGATTCGAAAGAATGGTTCTCACGCGAGGCAAGCTCGCGCTCAAGTAAACCTTAAGACATTAGTTCAAAATGTTGAAGATTCCTAAAATGATGCTCTTCTGACGTCAGAAATTGAGTATCCGTATCGAAAAACATCAAACAATGTTGGGAGGGAGCCATGCCTGTACAACTTGAGTTCCAAAAGCGGCCGACGACAATTGGGGCCCCGACAACTGGCACCGGGCTACCCAGTCGATCCCTCACGCGTTTTGCGGCGGTGGCGCTGATTCTGGTCTCGTCTGCGGTGGGAGTATGGCTTGTCTTGGAGGGAATCGGTGCGGCCCGTATCGACCTCGCCTTGGCCAAATGGGTGCATTTCCTTGCTTTATTGGTGCTGATCGGGGTGAGCGCTCGAGGAACTCTCGATGCCCGGAGCAGCCGCGTTGGGTACGCTGGCGACGAGCGAGGCATCAAGTCCTCGATTCCTTCTCCACGTTTAGAGCCTGGCAGGTTTGCGACCGTTCTGGAGTGCGCGGTGGTGACCCTGCTGCTCAGCGGTACCTACTTGCTGGTCGGATACTCGCTGCACTTTGGCGCGCGATTCGGTCCCTCGTATAACGCGCTGATCGGCTTCAACGGGTTGCTTCTGATCGTGCTGCTCGGCGTGGTCTACATGAGCACCATCGAGCTACGGAACAAGGGTCAGGGATTCTACCGGTTGATTATTATATTATCTATCATTGCGCTGTTACTTCCGGCAGTATTAGACGTCGTTCCTTATGTGTAAAGTGTAATCCTGCCACACGCGCCAACGGCTTACGAGCGGCTCGAGCGAGGCGCTGCGATGGTCCTCGTGCCCGCTATGCTGCTCGCCCCTTCGACTGAGGCTTGAGCTCAAGCTTGGCGGTGACCGTCGCTCGATTGGTCACCATGTCGAACACGGGCGAGTAGCGCTGCACAGTCTCGACGAGCTTCTCTATCTGCTGGCGTGGTGCATCAGATTTGACTTTGAAGGTACCCGAATCTCCTCGTAGCCGTTTCGGACTCAATCGGACAAGTCGAGCAAGCCTCGTAGATCGAGCTCTCCCTCCAGATCGAGCTTCAACTCCTCTACCCTCACACCTTGGATGGCAGTGTAATAGACATTAGGGCCCGGGGTAATTCCTCCAGAATCGTGCCAGCCCAAGTTACGTCAGGCCCTTGATCTACTTCGAACGTCCGATTGGTAAGGCCCATCACAAATTGCTTTAGGAGAACTTGACGACCGGCGGCCTCGCCAAGGCCTCGTCTCCGGCAAAGAACTCCGCCTCGTGGAAGCCAAGAGGTCCTGCCACGAAGAAGCCGGGGATGGTCGTCACCCGGCTGTTGTACTGCAGGACAACCGCGTTGTAATAGTTGCGGGCGTACGCGATCTTATCTTCGGTCTCCGTCAGTTGGCCCTGAAGGTCGCGAAAGTTCTGATTCGCCTTGAGATCGGGGTAGGCCTCGGCGACGGCAAAGAGCGAGCGCAGCGCCTGGGTCAGAGCGTTGTTCGCGGGGCCGGCCTCGCCGGGCGTCACGGAGGTCTGCAATTGCGCTCGTGCGGTTGTAACGCTCTCGAATACGCCACGCTCGTGCGCGGCGTAGCCCTTCACGGTCTCGACAAGGTTAGGGACGAGGTCGGCCCGGCGCCGTAGTTGCACGTGCACGCCACTCCATCCCTCACGCACTTGCAGGCGCCCATGCACCAGGCTGTTATAAAGTGCGAGAGATCCCACCACCAGCCCCACCACAGCCAATACGATCACGAATAGCGGGTCCATAGTCCTCTCTACCCCCTTGAGCGGTTTGTGTTAGTCTTGGGCATTGGGGCGATACATCTCAAAGTGTGCAATGTATCGGGGTGAAGGATTTCCCCTTCGCTGTCCGAGCGATTGCCAAGCCCTATCGAACACTTCTGAAGGCCCGCCAAGAAGCCCAAGACGCCACAGGCGCGATGACCCCTTACCAACTGCCACCCCCTCCGCCCCCTCCGCATCCGCCAGCTCCTCCGCCACCACCGAAGCCGCTGCCGCCTGAGCCCCCGGGCGTGCTGACGACAGTCGAGGAGACGGCAGATGAGAAGTCCTGGAGGTCGCGCGAGAACTCAGTGGCGACGAAGGGCGAGCGGCCGGTGTACCAGGTCTGCGTCGCCGACGCTACGTCCAGACCCTTGAATGCTCGGGCCCACTTGTCGACGCAATGAAACACGATCGCGTAAGGTAGGTACTCCGCGAACAGGTTTGTCGTCTCGTTGAAGCGCTGGCGGTCCTTCTCGGCCGTGGCCACGTATTGCCGAAAGCCAAGCGTGCGGCGCAGCCCCTCTCGTCCCTTTGCCGTGCGCTTCGGCATCCAGCGAGCCAGTCCCATTAGAAGCAACCCGGCTGGAGCTAGCGGCGCGGCTATGATGCCGGCGGCCAGCGAGCTGCCGAGGAATGCCACAGCCGCAATGCCAAGGAGTATTACACCGATGCCGATCGCGGACCACAAGGTCCTCGCTCTGTCCGGGCGCATGATGAACCAGCGGCGTTCCATCGCATCCTGATAGAGCTCGTGCTTGGCATCGTTGAGGTAAGTGTAGAACTTATTCTCGAGTTGGGAAAGCATCACGGTTGAGCCACTCGCGAATAGACCCCGCAGCATGGTCCTCTCGTAATTGAGCAGGCCAGCGTCATCCTTCTCGGTGCGCGTCAGCTCCCAATCGCGTTTGGCAAAGAGACTGCCGAGAAGGCCCTCATCCTCCACCTCGCGGATGCTCAGGTAGCCTCGAACCGCCAGGTCTACGGTCGTCGCCGTCACGTCGAGTGTATCCGCGCTCTCGTCGAGGATCAGCCCCAGTTGCCCTGGGCGTAAGTTCTCCGGCGGCTCGTATTCGATCACGATAGGATCGCTGGTGAAGAGGGGACGGGTCTCCTCGTTCGGGTTGTCGGTCAGATAGTAGATCGTGGTGTAGCGGCGGTCGCGCCCAAAACGCCACCATGCCCAGGCGAGCGAGCCAAGCGATAACCCAAAGACGAGTAAGCCGCCCCCGATTGTCACGGGGTTTGCTTCAAAGAACTCCTCGAACTCGCGTGGCTGGCGCTCGAGCTTCGGCCGTGGCTCTGGGACGAGCCCCTTGGCCAGTGCCACCGCGACCGTCATTTGCTGACCCTCGGGCAGCGGCCGCGTACTCACGAATTTGGCCGAGCGGGCGGTGTTTTCGAAGCGGCAGAGCTCGCGCGAGCCCTCCGTGCCCTGGTAGCAGGTGACCTCCTGTATGCCGTCGTCCGGCAGGGTGACCGTGGCCGAAGTCCGTTCTGTCTCCACCGGCCATCGTCCGTTGACGTTCCAGTAGATCTCGTCACGATCGGCGAAGCCGTTTAGCGCGTGTCGCACCGCGTACGTTATCCGATAAGTTTGGGCACCGGAAACGGTGGCGTTCGGATCACCGACCTTGACGCGAACGTAGCTTCCTTCACGACTGGTCTCGTGCTTCAGCGACCGACCGCTCCCGTCAGTTACTGAGCGCACATCCAGGTCGTAAACCCGGTTGAGCCTGTCACCGAAGTCGTACACTACAGGGATCTCGCGGAAGATGCCGTGCCTGCTAAGCCCGCCGAAGTTGGCGACGATAGTCTCGCTTATCTGCAACGTACCGTCCCGTGCTACTTCGATGCTCGCCTCGAAACTATCGATCGTCCAGCCCTCGTCGGCCAACGCCGGCCGCGTGCCAGACAAGGCTAACACAAGAAGAAGAACGAGCAAGCGGATAGACAATCGGATTCTCGTAGCTGAGCTGCCCATCAGTGCCCTCGCTTGGCGTCTCAACGTGTGGCCACACTTCCATCCTACTGCGTGCTAGCCCTGCTGTCAACTCTGGATCCGAGTTTTCTTATAGCTTGAGATGTATCAGGGCGGGACTTTTCCGCAGTCTGCCTGGTTTTCGGCTTCTTTCTCGGTTTCGACGGTTTCCGTGGTTTGGACGGCTTGCGACCGGAAAATTGGATTTGTTTCGTAGGATCGCGGATATGTGATGGCTCGGACTGCGGGGCATAGATTCGGATTCGAGGTCTGGGATGGCGGGGCCGAGTTCGGCCAGGAGAAGGCCGAGGACCTCGCGGCGGATGGAGGCTGGCTCGCGCCACGGCCCTTTGATTCACTTGACAGAATCAGTCCGTGGATGTAATCTTGTGCCAGGCTGCGTGGCCCGCAGGCTTTCGGTTCTGCGGCACACAATGTAGCTGGGCGGCGACGTCTTGCCTTAGCGTTGGCGACGGAGGCACGGCTATGGAAGTCTGGAACATCGCATGGTGGCACTGGCTGGTCGCGGGAATCCTGCTGTTGGTGCTGGAATTGGTAACGCCGGGAGCCCTCTTTCTCATATTCTTCGGCGTCGCGGCTGTTATCGTCGGGATACTTTCAGCCGTCAGTCTATCAGGCCCGTTGTGGATGCAGATCGTTCTGTTCGCCGTTCTTTCCCTCGTTGCGCTGTTCACACTGCGGGGTATGCTGCTGGCCCGATTGCATTCGCGTCTCCTTACCCGGGATATCGACAGTATTGCCGGGGAGACTGCGATCATGCTCGAAGATGTGGCTATGGGTGGCGTGGGAAAGGCCGAATTGCGTGGAGCGGCCTGGAGCGCTCGCAATGTCGGATTGAGTCCTATCGCAAATGGTCAGCGGTGTACGGTCGTGAAAGTAGAGGGTCTTACCCTATGGGTGAGCGAGGAGTGACAGGATGAAGCACTCAAGCCTAACAGCTCTCAATACTGGTGGAGAAGTAAGGAGGAAGGAAAATGGCTGAAGGTCTGATCGTCGTCTTGCTGCTGGCCATCATCGTGATGGTCGTCATCGTCAAAACAGCAATTGTGGTGCCACAGCAAAGCGCGTACGTGGTGGAGCGGTTGGGCAAGTACAGCAACACTCTATCTGCCGGGTTCCACATCCTCGTGCCATTCGTCGACGCGATCCGTTACAAGCATTCGTTGAAGGAGACTGCAGTCGACATTCCGGAGCAGGTTTGCATCACCAAGGACAACGTGCAGGTGGGCGTCGATGGGGTGCTGTATATGAAGGTGCTGAACCCGGAGCGCGCCTCCTACGGTATTTCCGACTTCAAGTTCGCGATTGCGCAACTCGCTCAGACGACCCTGCGGAGCGAGGTGGGCAGGATCGACCTGGACCGCACTTTCGAAGAACGGACCAACATCAACCTCTCGGTCGTTAGCGAGCTGGACAAGGCATCCGAACCCTGGGGCGTGAAGGTGCTGCGCTACGAAATCAAGAACATCACCCCTCCCGGAGATATCCTGGCCGCAATGGAGAAGCAGATGCGGGCAGAGCGTGAGAAGCGCGCTATGGTGCTAACCTCGGAGGGCCAGCGAGATGCGGCGATCAACACGGCAGAGGGCGAGAAGCAACAGGTGATCAAGGCATCTGAGGCCAAGAAACAACAGCAAATCAACGAGGCCGAGGGCCAGGCGGCGGCGATACTCAGCGTAGCCGAGGCGACGTCAGAGGGAATCCGTAAGGTCGCCCAGGCCATTCAGGCGCCCGGAGGCTACGAAGCGGTTCAGATGCGCATCGCCGAGCAATACATCACCCAGTTCGGCAAGCTGGCGCAGGAGGGCAATACTCTTATCGTGCCCGCTTCAATAAGCGATGTGGGCTCAATGATCGCTATGGCCATGAACGTCATTCGCCAGGGGGACAACGATGGCAGTCGCCTGGTGGACACATTGAAATAGAGATGCGTCGCAGGTCAGCCCGAAAGAGGCGTAACCGCCGGCCTGGTCGCTGGACGTGTCCTTATTGAGGCGGCCATCCCACTGGCGACAAAGCACAGAACGATCCCAATTACAAAGCCGTAGAGGTAGTTGCCGGTCAAGTCAAAGATTAGGCCAGTTACGTAGGCGGCGGTGGCTCCACCGATTTGATGGCTCATAAATATTACGCCGAAGATGGTGCCAACGGAGAGGCGTCCAAAAAGGTGCGCCGTCAATGTGGCAGTCGGCACTCCCGCCGAGTGGCTCAAGCCGAAAATTATCGCAAACGCGTAAAGCTTGAGCGGATCATCTACGAAAAGAAGGAACACGAGCGCCAAACCCCGCACGAAGTATAAGGTAGTCAACGGACGTCTACCACCCAGGCGATCTGTAATCACGCCGACGGCGACGGCACCGGGGATCGATGTTGCCGCTTGTATCCCCAATGCAGTGGCAGCCGTCATCTCGGCGAAGCCCTGTCCTACTGCATACGCTACGAGATGAGTTTGGATCATTCCACCGGACGAGTAGCCGCAAACGAAGAAACCAAGGGCCAGCATCCAGAAGCCGCGCGTGCGCACGGCCTTGGCGAGTGACGTTTTCAGCGCCTGATCTGCCCCCTTCCCCCCGAGTGAGCCTGCGTCGGCCTTCCCCCCACCGTAGGCCTGCCTGCCTATGTCACCAGGATCGTTGCGGATTAAGAGCCCGATGGGCAACATCAGGGCAGCTACTACCAACCCAATCAACAGGAAGCTCATCCGCCAGCCGAAGGCCAGATAGAACGCCATTGCCAGTGGGATGAGAAGCAACTGTCCGGCCGACCTTCCTGAGGTAAGTAATCCCAGAGCCAATCCGCGATGTTTAACGAACCAGCGAGAAGTCACGACGGTTGCCATCACCGTTCCCGTTGCACTGCTGGCTAACGAGACGACAACACCAAACGAGATATAGAGCTGCCACAGCTCGGTTACTATCGAGGATACGATGACACCAACGGAGATGATCAGCAGCGCAACAACCGCGACAATGCGTGGCCCATAGCGATCGAGCGCGTGCCCAATCAACGGCTGAGACCCACCGCTAAAAAGGATGCTGGTCGAGGCGATGAGAGTGATGATTCCACGCGTGGCTTGAAACTCTTCCTCCAGCGGCTTGACGTAGACGCCGAAAGTCGAACGCGCACCGGCGGCAATCGCTGTCGCAAGGAAAACAGCGACCACGACGACCCAGGCATAGTGCACCGAGCGTGCCTTTTCGAGAACATACGTAGCCATCGGCTCCTCCAGCCCTGTAATAACGATGCCGCAAGTGGCGTTGATCGAGGACGATCGAGCGAGTGCTTCTGGGCACAGCGGAAAACTTAAGTAGCATCATACAGCTAGTCCGAATACGTGTCAATCGCTGGGCTGAGCTCCGTCTGTATCAGTAAACAGCCTACCATAAATGGAAGGGGAGAAGGTAAACAGGTGCTTTCTCCCCTTCGCTTAATAGGCCCTATCGAGAGGCAATTGGTATCATACAATCAGTCGCCCGCTTGTGGAGTAATCTGTGCGGCGGCCGGGTCGTTCCACTTCCTGCCCTCGCGTTCCCAGACCAGCGACATGGCGGTGTACTGCAGGCCCACGGACGTGTTGCCCCAGGCTTTCAGTAGCGTCTCCTGGCTCATTATCCGATAGGCGCCGTCCGTTTCATCATTGAAAGCTGAATCGTGGTAGACAACCCGCCCATCGGCCATCAAACCCAGAAAGATGATGTAA
>JACPRP010000020.1 GCA_016189905.1 Chloroflexota bacterium
AGCCCGTAGATGTCACCGGCCGATTACCAGAATACTATTAAAATATGAGGATAACTTTACGCACTCTTTACTATTTTTGCCATCTTAGCGTAAGACTGCCCGTTTGTCAAGAACGATGGCCTTTGAAGTAGCGTGAGTGGTGCCTGGTTCGGCCCCATTGACAACGTTCACCCCCTATGTTATGGTACCTACCGCAAGCCAGCACAGTCGTGGCAGGACTAGCGCTGCCGCGAACGCTCCAGGCAAATCAGCCAGTGATCTCACGTATCCCTGGCACCCTGCAAGGCATTTACTCAACTGCGACTCTTTGCTCCTTACGTTGAGACCACATATATGGAGGAAGCGGCGTGATTGAAAGAGGACCAGGATTTCTACCAAGCATCAAGGCTTTGCCCAGCTATTTGACGCTGTCGGCTTTTGGATACGGGGCCACAGCCTGGCTGTTCGCGGTGACCGGCCCGTTCCTCATCTTCGTCAACGTTGCCAAGCAGGGCAATCTTTCGATGGCCGAGCTCAACTCGTGGATCTTCGGTGGCTACTTCTTCGGTGGCGTTTTCACGCTTTTTGTCGCGCTCTATTACCGGCAACCGCTGCCGATGGCCTTTACGATTCCTGGGGGCGTCTTGATCGGCACGTCCTTGCTACACCTGAGCTTCCCCGAGATCATCGGGGCCTACATTCTCACGGGCATCCTGATCACGGTGCTGGGTTTCACCGGGGTCATCAAAAGAGGCATGGAATGGCTGCCCATGCCTATTATGATGGGTATGGTGTCGGGCGTGCTGCTACCGTTCGGGGTCGGCATCGCCACCGCGAGCACGCAGGCCCCCCTGCTGTCGGCGTTAACGATCGCCGCCTTCCTCGCCGTATCGTGCGTCCCCTTGGTGGCCAAGAGGTTTCCGCCCGTGCTCAGCGCCATCGTCGTGGGCCTGCTCGGGGCGACGGTGCTCGAACTGGCAAACTGGCAGATGCTAACCTTTCAAATAGCGCAGCCGATCATCTTCTCGCCGGTCTTCACGTTGCCGGCGGCAGTGGAAGTAGTCATTCCTCTGGCTCTGACGGTGATCGCCATACAAAACGCTCAGGGTATCGGCATCCTCCTCAACAGTGCCTACAGGCCCCCTGTCAATTCGGTGACGACCATCAGCGGTCTCGGCTCCATCGTCATGGGCTTTCTCGGCTGTCAATCGACCTGCCTTGCCGGGCCAATGACCGGCATCGTCGCAAACCCTAACGTCGGACCCAAGGACGGCAGATACGTCGCCGCCATCGTTACCGGCGTGCTCTGGATGGTTTTCGGATTGTTCTCACCCGTCGCCACGGCGGTCAGCCAGATTCTTCCCGCGTCCCTCATAAACCTTCTGGCAGGCCTGGCCCTTATTAGCGTCCTGGTGGCCTGCTTTAACGCCGCCTTTGCCGGGAAGTTCCGGCTGGGAGCGTTGTTCAGTTTTATGATCACCGTCTCAGGGCTCACGATCTTCAATATCGGTGCCCCATTCTGGGGGCTCGTCGGCGGGGTTGCTATCTCGCTGTTCCTCGAGCCGGGAGATTTCGCGGAACTGGCTAAGCGACGGGCGATGGCTAGCACGGTTCCGCCACAAGAAGCAGCGTCAGCTACCCGTTGAACTGAGGGTTGAGGGTCGGGGCGGGTGAGTTATCAGTTGAGGGGATGCTAAGCGCCTGGCAGCAAGGGTGATAGGTGATTTCACCGCGAAGAGCGCAAAGCCCCGATACATCGCAGCAACTGTTAGTATCGGGGAAAAGGGCGCAAGGAAACTGTTGGGAATCTCCGTGTCCGTTGGTCACCCTCTGGCAATCAAGCGCGCTAGCTATTGCCGCTATGATAGCAGCGCTTGACTCCAACTGTGAAACATGCTATTGTGTCCGCGATTATACCCCTTCACGATGCGTAAGATGTGTGGATGCGTGTGAAGTGGGGAGTGGGGTGGCGTGGGGTGGCGTGACTGGCACGCTCCGCAGCGCCCCATCGGCTGGCATATTGTTCCCAAAAGTCAACAATTAATTGCATAGTGCAACGTGCGACTGGCGGATGGGGGGTGGAAGTGGGAGAGGTTGGCGAAACGGTCCCCTTTTGTATTTCAACGATGATTGATGGAGCAAAGAGGAGGACATTGATGGCAAAAAACCTGAGGCTTGCATTGGCCTTAGTGGTCGTAGTATCTGTGCTCGCCGTTCTAATGGCTGGCTGCACCCAATCGTCGACCCCCACCCCATCCGGGCCAGGCAAGGCCGCGCCGACGGCAAGCCCAAGTGGTGCGACGAAGGGCGAGGTCAAGCCAGGCACAGATAAGCCCGCGCCAAAGGCGCAAGGCAGCGTCGAAAGGATCACGATCGGCCTGTCTCAAGAGCCCGATACGCTCTTCCAAGGTGTGAGCGCGATGGCCGCGGCGGCTGCCGTCGCCAACGCGCTGGGAACCCAGACAGTGAATGGTGGGGTTGCCAGCCTGGTCTGGAGAAACGATAAGAACGAGGCGATTCCTGGCATCGCCGAGAGCGTGCCCACGCTCGATAACGGCGGCGCCAAGTACGTCGGCGATGGCACGGACAGACACCTCGAAGTCACCTTCAAGCTCAGGAAGGACGTCAAATGGCACGATGGGACGCCGGTGACGGCGAAGGACGTCAAGTTCGATTGGGAAATGACCATGAATCCCGACTTCGCCGTCCCCGACCGTAGCCAGGCGCAGAAGATCCAGGAGGTCGCCACTCCTGACGACTACACCGTCGTCTTCAAGTTTATGTCCGAGAAGCAGGCTCGCGAGGCAGCGAAGTCGGGCGGCAGGCTGAAGGACCCGAAGCAATACGCCGACTATGCGAATCAGAGCGGCCCTGTTACCGATCCGCTGTACTACCGCTATGGCGCGGTTATGCCGCAGCATCTTTACAGCAAGATCGCGGCGAAAGACCTGGTCAAGAGCGAATATGCGCGGAAACCCGTCGGCATGGGCGCCTACAAGATGAAGGAGTGGGTGGCCGGGCAATCGATCACTCTCGATGCTAATCCCGATTTCTTCCTTGGCGCCCCGAAGATCAAGACAGTCGTCTTCAAGATTGTCCAGAATACCGATGCCATTATCGCTCAACTGAAGACCGGCGAGATCGACGTCGTGACCGAGGCGCCATTGCAGTTAGACAATATCGATGTTTTCAACGCCATCGCCGCGGCTGGCGCGATCAAGTTCAACTATGTGCCGGCGATGAGCTGGGAACACCTGGAAATGAACGCGGAGAACAGATTCCTTAAGGATGCCAACGTCCGCAAAGCCATAGCCTACGCCATCGATCGGCAGGGAATCGTCGATAAGCTCTTGTTTGGCAAAACCAGGGCGATCAACTCCTGGATATTGCCGAACAGTTGGGCGTACAGCGACGGGGTCACCAGGTATGACTACAACAAGGATAAGGCGAAGCAACTGCTGCAACAGGCTGGGTTCAAAGCAGGGGCCGACGGCATAATGACCAGCGGCAGCGTTCCTTTGAAGCTCAAGCTGATAACGACCGCGGGCAACACGCTGCGCGAGCGGACGAGCCAGATAATGCAGCAGAATCTCAAAGAAGTCGGCATCGCCGTCGACCTGGAGTTTATGCCGTCCAAAAACTTCTTCGCCGGTGGTGGCGCCGGTCCATTGATTGGCGGCACTTACGATCTTGCTCTCTTCGGCGGGACCGCCGGCGACGATCCGGGCGGCCTGGAGTATCACTCCAAGAACATCCCAAGCAGTGGGAACAACTGGCAGGGGCAAAACGTGGCCCGCTGGAAGAACTCGAAGAACGACGAGTTTCTCACAAAAGCGAATGCCTCGCTGTCGCAAAAGGAGCGCAAGGCGCTTTACGCCGAACAGCAGAGGGTATTTAGCGACGAATTGCCGATTCTGCCGCTCTATCAGCGTGTGAACATCACCGCCACCAAGGCGGAACTGCAGAACTTTAAGCCGACGCCAACCAACACGCCGGTGACGTGGAATATTCACGAATGGGCGTTGCCGGCGAACTAGGCACATTGCGATAACGGTGGAGCGTACTTTCACCGCAAAGGGCGCAAAGGAATTATTGGAAGTTTCTGGAATATTTCCCCCGAACAGGCTGCGAGCAGGGGACAAGCCTCTGCGCTGCAGTCTGCTGAACTTACGCCACGATTTGATCGGGGAACAGAGGTCCAGGAGTGCATAAATTCCTCATCCGTCGCATCGCGCAGATGGCCGTGCTTATGCTGTTCATCTCCGCGCTCATCTACCTCATCCTGAATCTCGTGCCTGGCGGCCCCTTCGATAGCTTGCGATTCGGCAACCCACACATCACCGCCGAGCACGTCAGGCAACTCGAACGCCTGCTCGGACTCGACAGGCCCCTGCACGAGCGCTATTTCCGCTGGCTGGGCAACGTCTTGCGTGGCGACTGGGGCGAATCGTGGGGGGTCGCCACCGGGCAGCCCGTCCTGGAGATAATCAGGTCACGCCTGGCCAATACCGCAATACTTATGGGGACCTCGCTCGTCGTCTCGATCGCCATCGCGATACCCATCGGCGTCTACTCGGCGATCAGGCAGTACTCGGCGATCGATTACATCATCACCACGTTCTCTTTCTTTGGCATGTCTATGCCAACCTTCTGGTTGGGCCTGATGCTGGTGATCGTGTTTGCCGTGAGCCTGCAATGGTTGCCAGCCGGGGGGGTCTCCACGCCTGGCCTGGAAAACGATATGATTGATCGGCTCCGTCATCTGGTTTTGCCCACGGCAGTTCTTAGTCTGTTTCAGGTGGGTGGCTGGAGCCGCTACATCCGGTCCAGCATGCTCGAGATTCTCGGGCAGGGCTATCTGCGCACCGCACGGGCCAAGGGGCTTTCAGAACGAGCCGTCATCGTCCGTCACGCGCTGCGCAACGCCTTGATCCCATTCATCACCGTGGTCGGACTAACGCTGCCCGAGTTGTTCGGTGGGGCGATCATCACGGAGACCATTTTCAGCTACTCGGGCATGGGGATTCTATACTACAACGCCATTATGGCTAGCGATTGGCCTCTGGTGCAGGCGATTATGGTCATGCTCGCATTTTTAGTCATCGCATCCAACCTGCTCTCCGACGTGCTCTACACCGTCGTCGACCCGCGGATCAGATGCGATTGAAGGTGCCAATGGTCGAGATGCCACAAGCTGCGAACGAATGCGGCTACGAATACCTCCCGACGAGCGCCCCTCGGCCAACCGGACAGTGGCGGTTATGTTGGGGGCGCTTCCGTCGCCACATGCTGGCGCCGGCCGGCGCCGTCGTCATAGTCGCGTTCGTCATTGTCGCGGGACTGGCCCCCTGGATCTCACCCTACGAGCGGGACCAGATCGATCTGCTGAGCATGTTCGCCGGGCCCACGCCAGCCCACTGGCTGGGTACCGATGAGCTTGGGCGAGACGTTCTGACGCGGCTTCTCTACGCTGGGCAGATCTCACTGCTCGTGTCAATTACGTCCACCCTCCTGTCGATCATCGTCGGCGTCGCCGTCGGAGCGGTGGCCGGGTATTATCGTGGCGCCGTCGAAGCCATCCTGATGAGATTCACCGACTTGATGCTGACACTGCCCACCCTGCCGCTGCTGCTCGTCTTCTCCAAGATGCTGCGCGATTTTCTGGCGCTGCAGCAGACGCTCGGGAGCAACCTGAGCATCCTCGTGATCGTCGGCGTCCTTACCTTCTTCGGCTGGATGACGGTGGCGCGGCTGGTTTATGGCTCGGTCCTCTCGCTCCGTGAGCGCGAGTTCGTGGAGGCGGCGATCGCCGCCGGGGCGTCAGGACGTAGCATCATTTTGCGCCATCTGCTGCCCAACTCGCTCGCGCCTATCATCGTGGCCGCCACGCTGGGGCTGGGCTCGCGGATCGTCGCGGAGGCGGCGCTGAGTTTTCTGGGACTGGGCATAACGCTGCCCACCCCTAGCTGGGGCAACATGCTCACCGGTGCCCAGGCCTACATGTGGCGCAATCCCTGGCTCGCCCTATATCCAGGCCTCTGCATCTTCGTCGTGGTGCTGGCCTTCAACTTCATCGGCGACGCGCTGCGCGATGCACTCGACCCGCACGCGAAGATAAGCTAAGTACATTGCAGTGAGTGTGGGGGTGTAGTTTCATCGTCCTTCTGCGGAAGGCCCAAGAGCGCAAAGGAATTGTTGGTAATCTCTTCTGTCTTTATCGCCCATAGCCTCTCTGTGGTAAAATACATCAGTAACGCTTTTTCCCGTCGATCTTTTCGCGTATAGAGTGGCCGAGACCGAAACGTCCTTCAGCGGAAGGACGCGTCGGTCTGAACGTGATCGGGAGGGGAAAAAGCATAGCCGGGCATGACGGAGGCCAGAAATTGATCGTAGATTTCCATACTCACATTTTCCCGCCCTCGGTTCGCGATGACAGGGAGAAATACATGCAGCGCGAGGAGTGGTTTGCGTCGTTGTATGCCAGTCCCCGGGCCAGGACCATCTCCGCTGAAGAGCTGATAGCGGCTATGGACGAAGCCGGGGTCGACAGGGCCGTGGTTTGTGGCTTCTGCTGGTCGCAGATCGAAACCTGCGCGGAGCACAACGACTATACCATAGAGATGGTAAAGCGATATCCCGACCGGCTCATCGGCTTTGCCTCTATTCAGCCAAAAGCCGGACAGAAGGCGATCGCGGAGCTGGAAAGATGCTTTGCCAACGGGTTGAGGGGCATCGGCGAGTGGAATCCCAACGGCCAGAAGTTCGATCTCGGCGATCACGAGATGCTGGCGCCGGTCGTCGAGGCCGCCCGGCATCATCAAATGCCGATCATCGTCCACACCACGGAGCCGCTCGGGCACGAGTACAAGGGCAAGCATGGCGCCGACCTGGCCGACGTGTATCAGTTTGTTAAACGGTTTCCCGACGTCTCCGTGGTCTGCGCCCACTGGGGCGGCGGCCTGCCCTTCTACGAGCTGATGCCTGAGGTAGCCGCCGTTTCTCACAATCTATACTACGACACGGCGGCTTCGCCATTCCTTTATAACCCATCCATTTTCCGCATCGTCCCACAGCTCGTCGGGTACCGGCGGATACTTTTTGGCAGCGATTTTCCGCTGGTGAAGCACACCACCTTTTTGCAGCAGATCAGAGGGCTATACCTGGCCCGTGAGACCGAGGAAGCCATCCTTGGCAAAAACGCGCAAGCTTTGTTGCGATTGGAGTAGCGATGTCCGAGCGAATGATTCGCACCTTCGTCGCCGTCGAGCTGCCTGGCGAGGTGAAGGCCAGTCTCAGAAAGCTAGAGGACCGATTGAAGCGACGGATGTCGTCGGCCCTTGGACCAGACGCGGCCGAGCGCGCGCTGAAATGGGTCGACCCTGAGGGCGTGCACCTGACGCTCAAGTTCCTTGGAGCGGTGCCAGCCTCACATCTCGCCCAGATCGAGAACGCGCTACGCCGAGCCATCGGCGAGGCAAATCCGTTAGCTATCGAGCTACACGGGCTCGGCGCCTTCCCGACCTTCCAGCGCCCGCGCGTTCTCTGGATAGGTGTTCACGGCGAAGCGGATAAGCTGGGGCAGATCCACGCCCAAATAGACGCCGAGATGGCCGGACTGGGCTTTCCTCGCGAAGAACGTGCCTTCAGCCCGCACATAACCCTCGCGAGATTGAGGGAGACAGCGCCGCCCGATGAAAGGCGAAAGATCGGCGAGGCTGTCAAAGACGGCGGCGAACTCGCGCCGATGGCCGTGAGCGTGGACACCATCAGCCTGATGCGCAGCGAGCTATCACGCGCGGGGGCCCACTACACCGCGCTCGCCAGGTTCTCGCTGGTATAGCCGTTTGTAGGGGCGCGTTCAACACGGATCCTCTACGAGATCCGCCCCTTTTGTATAATGAGAAGGGGCGGGCGAGCACGGAGACACGGAGAAAGTTATTGGGTCATTTTCATAATAAACTGGCATTGTTCTTGGCACGTGTCTATTGTAGCTTAAGCCAGCCAACACGAGTAAGTATGGCACTGACCCGCTCATTGTCCCGCTCCGCTTCTCCGTGCCTCCGTGTTGCCGGTACCCCGGGGCCTCTTACCTTCCGCGAAAAGAACCGACTAGCTTGTTCCAGACCTTCTCGGGCAACTGACCGCGAGAGATGTAGCAGGACCCTTCCGGCACGACCTGCCCCTGCTGGCCTTTGAAAGAGCCCCGCTCCGGATGAGATAGATCGAAATAGGGCTCGTCGCTTTGCGTTTCCCCTTCCTCCAGGGTACAAATGCTTATCTCCTGCAACTCGTCGTCGTTGAAGGAGCTCAACCAGCGATACCGTTGTCTCAAGCGCTCAGCTATCTGCCGGCGGTGCTCCTCTTTGCTGTGACGCGGTGCTGCCATATTAACCAACTCCTCATAGCATTTCGTGCAAGCATTGAGCCACTTGCCGGGTCGTAAGAACGAACGGCGTCCGCTCCAGAGGACGACTCGGGCCAACCCTGACGCAAAATGCCACTAATATATGTCGCACCAGCAACACGTGCAAATCGTGTGCCAGAATCGATGGTCACTGCGATGCCAGGGAAATCGCGATCTCTACCGCGTCGCGAGGTGTCGTCGCGACGAGAATTCCTCTATCGAGCCCGCCTTCCCGGTATAACTGCCAGGTATCGAGCCCAACCACTGGTCGGCCCAGTTTCAGCGCCAGTGCGATTTCAGACAGCGTGCCGTATCGACCGCCAACCGCGATTATCGCCTCGCTCGACTTGACGACGAGCCCGTTCCTGAGCTCGCCCAGGCCGGTGACTATCGCCACGTCCACAAATGGGTTAGCCGCTCGACGATCGTTGCCTGGCAGTATCCCGACTGTAAGTCCGCCGGCCTGTTTGGCTCCGCGACAGGCGGCCTCCATTACGCCACCCAGCCCGCCACACACGACGACACAACCCCTGCGGGCCAACTCTGCGCCCACTTTTTCGGCCGCCTCCGCCACCTCGGGCGGGCACATACCATCACCCACGACGCCTATGTACATAGTATATTACCTCATCAGTAAGTCAGGTACTCGCCAAGGGAAGAGGGGTTGAGTCTCGAAGACCCAACGCTACGAGTGCCGGCCTCTATCGATGGACGGCAACGCTTCCAGGGAGGAATATACCATATAATCCGCCTTCGACGGAACTGGCAGTATTCAAAGACACAGGGCGTATGCGTTCTAACCACTGATAGCTATGTCGCCGCACGTCATACCCACTTTCGCGGGTATGACGTGGGTTTGCGCGGTTCGACGGCTTGGAACACATACGCCCTGTGCAAAGACAACCGGACGTGTTCCGCGATATTCAACTATCCAGGAAATATCGCGGCGCAGGATATCAACTAACCATACAACCGGGTGGAGCTGCGCCTATCACCCTTGACAACTCCTGTCTGGACTGATAATATTAGCTAGTCGGCAGTTGGCTTTTAACGCCATGTTGCCGTGGCATTTCTGAACGGTTGTTTCAAGCCCGGTTGAACAATAATGGCCGAATTCCCGAAAGGGAAACGGGGGAACCAAGCATCGTGGGGTGAATTCTCGAGTCGCTCGAGATAGGGTAACTCTTTCAACCCGAACCCGTCAGCTAACCTCGTAGGCACCTAGAAAGAGGCGTAGCGATCTATAGGGTCTGAGGCTATGTCCTCAGACCCTTTTTGTGTCTACGCCCGACAAGGGAGGATCGCTAGTGCAGAAGCACCGTACAAGCAACTTGCGGCTGGTTGTCGCAAGCAACAGGGGCCCTGTCGAGCACCATCTTCGGACCGATAACCAGATCGAGGTGAGGCGAGCGAGTGGAGGACTGGTAACCGCACTCAGCGCCTTCAGGCGGCACCATGATTTCTCCTGGGTAGCCAGCGCAATGACCCCCGGCGATCGTCGCATCGCACGCAGCCCGAAGCCTCTCGACAATCTCGGCACCACGGCTCAGAATTCACACTCAGGGACTGGCACACCGGACAAGCCCATCTTCGCCGTCGATTTTGTCGTCGTGCCGAAGGACGTTTTCCACAACCACTACGATGTCTTCAGTAGCCGTATCCTGTGGTTTCTGCAGCACTCGATGTGGGACCAACTGCAGGCGCCGAAGGATAAGGATACCATCGGCAGAGCGTGGTGCGAAGGTTACGTGCCGGCAAACGTAGCCTTCGCCCAGGCGGTGGCAGCCAGAGTCAAGCGGCAGCAGATGCCTGTCGTTATGCTCCACGATTACCATCTATACCTGGCCCCGGGTTTCATCCGGGAGCAACTGCCGGATGCCCTCCTACAGCACTTCGTTCATATCCCGTGGCCCGCGCCTTCAGTCTGGCGTTCGCTTCCGATATCCCTGCGTGGCAAGATCTATCGCGGTCTCGTAGCGAACAACATAATCGGTTTCCAGACGCAGGCGTGTGTGCACAACTTCCTCCGCTGCTGCGACGAGTTTCTGCAAGACGCCGAGGTCGACTATGTTGGCCAGACCGTGAGTTTTCACAACCGAATTACGCGCGTGCGCGCCTACCCTATCTCAGTTGACGTGAATGAGCTACGAAACGCGATGAACTCGGGCACCGTGAAACGGTACCAGGAGCGCCTGCGGCCGCTCTGTGGCGAGCGCACGCTGGTTCGCGTCGACCGGTTGGAGCCGAGCAAGAACATCTACCTTGGCTTCCGGGCTTTCGAGCGATTGCTGGATACTCATCGAGAACTTCAGGGCAAGGTGAAATTCCTGGCGTTCCTCGTCCCATCGCGTATGGCCATCGATGAGTACGTGCATTATCGGGACAAGGTTATGGGTCTCGTGCAAGCCATCAACGCGAAGTTCGGACGAGATGGATTTCAGCCGATAGAGATCTTCTACGAAAACAACTACCATCAGGCGCTCGCAGGGATGAGCCTTTGCGACGCGCTTCTGGTTAATCCGCTCGCCGACGGGATGAATCTGGTGGCGAAAGAAGGTCCCATCGTCAGTGCACGGGATGGGGTGCTAGTGCTTTCCAGAATGGCGGGGGCGTTCGCGCAGTTGCAGGATGAAGTCCTGGATATTGAGCCAAACGATGTCGATGGAACGGCAAAGGCCCTGGGAGATGCGCTGGCGATGTCACAGCGAGAGCGGCACGAGCGCATAC
>JACPRP010000021.1 GCA_016189905.1 Chloroflexota bacterium
CCTATATATATTGATTGTTATCAATATATCATGCCTTTGCCCGCCGGTCAACACGGGTTCAGGAGGGTGATGTTTAGTCGCGAGCGCGTCTGAGGAACGGGTGCAGAACGATTCCCAGCGCTACTACCCCTGCGCTCAGCGCGATTATCTGCCAATCGAAGCGAAAGCTCAGGGCCAGGGTGGTCACGATAGCGAACGCTGCCAGGACAGGGAAGTTGCCGATGTTGAGTGGAACCCTGAACGGGCGCTCGGCGTGGGGTTGCCGGTAGCGCAAGAGTATCAACGCGGCGCTGACGGTGGCATAGACTAGCAGCGCGCTCCAACTGGCGATGCTGCCCGCTACTTCGACGCCGCCCAGGGGAAGTAGAAGCGTGGCCAGCGCACCGGCGACGAGCGTGGCAACCCATGGGACTGCTGTCTGTGGAAGGATCGGGGTCAGGCCCCTGGGCAGCGAACCTCCACGCGCCATGGCGTAGATCAATCTGGAATGGGCCACCAGCACGAAAAGGGCCGTGTTGGTGATGGAGAAGAGAGCCACTACAGCCAGAAACACCTCGCCGGCGGGTCCAAAGACGCGGCCCACCGCGAGGGAGAGCGGAGCATCTGACCCGGCCAGATCGGCGGTGGGCGCTAACTGGACGACGGCCAGGCCGAGGGCGACATATAACAGCGATGTCAGACCCAGGCCCAAAAGCAGGCCAATAGGGAAGTTCCGAGAGGGATTGAGCACTTCCTCACCCATCTTCGAAGCGTCTTCAAAACCTGTGTAGGCGAAGAAGAGCAAGGCGGTAGCATTTAACGCGCCGCCAATACCTTGGGGCAATTCAAGAACCTGCCCGCCACCCCAGTGCGCGATTCCCAACGTGACGATAATCAACAATCCCCCAACTTCTATCGCGGTGAAGATCAGATTGGCTCGCGTGTCCAGTTTGAGTCCGAAAAGCACGCCCACTGTCAAGACAACTATCAGCAGGAATGAGGTGAGCGGCGTGGCGGTCGGGAATATGAGATTCAGGTACTGGCCGAAGCCAAGGGCGAGGGCGGCGAGGCTGGCAGACCCATTCAGTGTCAGCGCCCATCCCACGAGATAAGGCACCAGTCCCCTACCTACCGCTCGACTCAGGAAGTCATACTCAGCCCCCGCTTTCGGGTACATGCTCCCTAGCTCGGCGTAACAAAGGGTAACGGTGCCCGCGACAATGGCGGCCAGGGCGAGCGCAAGCCACAACCCTCCCCCGGCCAGGCCGGCGCCAACGCCGATCAATACGTACACTCCCGCTCCGACGATTGTGCCAAACACATTCACGGTGAACTCGCGTAAGCTCAGTTGTCGGCGCAAGCCGTGGCCATTCGGATGAGATGGCAAAGGTGAGTTCATTAGATTCAGGGCTGTTGAACGCCAGATTCGAGCACAGGCGGCAACCGGAATTCGGTAGTGGCGATATCCTTCGGCCACACGATCCTAGGGCGGGCCTCGCTTGAGGCAGGATCGAAGAATAGCTGGGCCACGAAAGTCGCCAGTTGAACCTCGTGGTGCTCGTCGAAGCGGATGCGGCCGCCGACGACGGGCAGCGTCAACGCGGGCATATCGAGCCGCGCCAGCGCATCACGCACCCTGCTCTTATCCGGGGTTCCCGCCGTTGTGACCGCCTCTCTGGCTATGACCATCGAGTCGTAGAGGGTAGCCGCAAACTGGCTGGGCGGCTCGCCCCAGAGTCGCTCGTACTCCACCCGGAAGCGCGCGGCCACCGCGCCCTCGCCTTGCGGCGGGTCGAAACTGCTAAAACGACTCTCCACGGTCGTGAAGCTGCCCAACTGGCCCAGGGCGCTGAAGTAGCTCTGCGTATCGACCGCGGGAGCCGGACCCCACAGCGCCTCGATGCCCAGGTCGCGAATTCCCTGAGTGATGATGTCGACTGCCTCGTGGAAGAACGCGATCGGCACGATCACGTCGGGGTTTGCTGCCTTCACGGCCGCCAGTTGTAACCGGAAGTCCGTCTCCCCAAGCTTGAACTTTTCCTGGGCCACGAACTCGATCGGGAGGCCCTGCGACTCCGTCCAACCAATGATGCCGAGGTCTGGCAGGCCGAGGAGGACATCGTTGCCAAATGCGCTGTCCTGGTAGATGAGCGCCACGCGAAGCTTCCGCTCGCCAGCGACCAGAGGGCGGACGACCTCGTCGAGGAAGGCGGCTACGGTCTTGCCCTGGAGAGGCGCGGTTTCGGCGTAATGGAACATCCAACTGGTATCGATGTCGGTCCGTCGTGTCACCTGCGGCGTCGTGGCTACCCCGATGATAAACGGCACCCCGTTTTGGGCTACTACGACCTGACTGGCCAGCGTGACTACGCTGGCATAGCCGCCGGTCACGATGTCGGCTCGGTCCTGGAGCACCAGCGCGGTCGCCGCGGCCACTCCTCCTTCTGGTGTGGACTGTGTATCGCCCGCGACCAGGTCCAGGATCATATACTCGTCCTGGTCCCGGACGTATGCCCCTCCTGCTGCATTGATCTGCTGAACTGCCAGTTGGGCGCCTCGCAGCATCTCCTGGCCTGCGTCAGAGTTGTTGCCAGAAAGGGGAGCCAGAAGTCCTACTTTGATTCGGGTGGTTTCCCAGGGCAACCGGTCGCTGTTGAGCCGTTTCTCCAATCCGAACGGACCACTGATCCACGTCTGGTGCCCATCGGAGAAGCCCGTCCAATTGCTTGCTTTTCGCCAGACCAGCAGGCCGCCGACCGCTCTCTGCAAGCCATCGCCGAGCGCGGTATAGTGAACGTTCTCCAGACAGTTGCCGACCACGTCCATACCTTCAGCCTGGCTGATCAGGTCGCGCAACGTCGCGAAGCCGAGCTCGATCCGGCACTCCTCCGCGGCCACCGCCGATGCTGCCCTTGTCGTTGGTGCCAGGATCAATAACGCGGCTAGCAAAGCGGTGGTCAGGACCCGTTTTGATCCCCCGGCTAGGGTGAGCGGCGCACGGATAATGTCAGGCACGATCGCGATCATGTTGACCCACATCTCGGCGCCGTTGCATCTCTTCGCATTCTTCCATCACCTCGCTCTTCTTACGCCGAAGCAAGTGCCGTGCCACGCTCATAATGGAACGACCCGCTCGAAGAGTCGTCCTCCCTTTGCCACCCTTGTAGGCCTCCTCCCACATGAGTGAAAACACTCATGACTCAGACGAGATCTGCTCATATAATGAATTATGTGAGGGGGGGAACACCTATGTGCAAAACCTTAGTTGAATGAAATCAACCGAATCCAATGGTGCAGCACCCGATTGGGGGGTGAACAAGCGGGAGCGATTGTCGTTTGCGCCTGTAACATCTGCCTCAGAGATCGGCGGCGCAGTCTCTCGCGAGTTCCACCAGGCATCTCGGTTTCCTCGCGCAAACGTTCGCCCGCGTGTGCACGGCAAGTTCATCTTCCTCGGCGATGAGAAGCTGTATGTCCGAGGCGTAACCTACGGGACGTTTCGGCCAGGCGATGATGGCAGCCAGTTCCCCTGCCAGGAAGCTGTGGATCGTGACTTCGCGCAGATGGCAGCCAACGGCGTGAACGCAGTGCGCACCTATACCCTGCCGCCAGTATGGCTTCTAGACGCGGCAGCGAGGCATGGCCTATGGGTGATGGTCGGCACGTCGTGGCCGCAGGAAATCGCCTTCCTCGACGACGACAAAGCAGTCCGGCTGGCGGAGGACAGGGTGCGCGAAGGGATGCGCGCCTGCGCCGGCCATCCCGCGCTACTGTGCTACGCGATTGGCAACGAGATCCCTGCATCGATCGTTCGCTGGCACGGACCTCGCAGAGTCGAGCGCTTCCTTGAGCGGCTATATCGCATTGCGAAAGCCGAGGACCCCGAGGGCATTGTCGCCTACGTGAATTACCCTTCCACCGAGTATCTCCAGTTGCCTTTCGTGGACCTCATTTGTTTCAATGTCTATCTTGAGGCGCAGGATCGCCTTCAGGCCTACCTCGCTCGCTTGCATAACATCGTGGGCGAACGCCCGGTGATAATTGCGGAGATGGGGCTGGACAGCCGACGGAATGACCAGGATACTCAGGCCTGGGCCGTCGATTGGCAGATTCGGGCGTCGTTCGCCGCGGGCTGCGCCGGGGTCTTCGTGTTTGCCTGGACCGACGAGTGGTATCGTGGCGGGGCCGACATCGAAGACTGGGACTTCGGTCTCACGAGCCGTGATCGGCAGCCCAAGCCGGCGTTAGCCGCCGCGCGCAAAGCGTTCTCCGAAGCGCCTTTTTCGACCCACATACCCTGGCCCCGCATCTCGGTGGTGGTTTGCTCGCATAATGGAGCATCCACCATCCGAGATTGCCTCGAAGGCCTGCGGAAGCTCGTCTATCCTAACTTCGAGGTGATCGTCGTCGACGATGGGTCCGCCGATGCTACCGCGGCCATCGCCGCCGAATACGACCTTCACCTCATCAGCACACCGAATCGCGGTCTCGGCGAAGCGCGTAATACCGGAATGAGAGCGGCTTCGGGCGAGATCGTGGCCTACATCGACGATGATGCCCACCCCGACTCCCACTGGCTGATTTACCAGGCCGCCACGTTCATGGCCCGTGAGTACGCAGGGGTTGGCGGCCCGAATTTTGCGCCGCCAGGAGACGGATTGATCGCTGATTGTGTTGCCAACTCGCCCGGCGGCCCTGTCAACGTATTGATCTCCGATGAGGAGGCGGAGCACATCGCGGGCTGCAATATGGCCTTCCGCAAATCCAGCCTCGAAATGGTAGGCGGGTTCGATCCTCAGTTCAGGGCGGCCGGCGACGACGTCGATATCTGTTGGCGATTCCAGCAACACGGCTTGAAGCTGGGTTTCACTCCTGCGGCCGTGGTCTGGCACCACCGGCGGAACTCTTTGCGCGCGTTCTGGAGACAACAACGCGGCTATGGGCAGGCCGAGGCATTGCTTGAGAAGAAGTGGCCGGAGAAGTTCAATGCCGTCGGGCATTTCTCCTGGGTCGGGCGGATGTATGGCAGATGTCTGACCAGGCCAATCGGCCTGCGCCCGGCGCGGATCTATCATAGCGTGTGGGGCACTGGCCTCTTCCAATCGCTATACCAGCCCGCGCCGAGTATCATCGGTCTGCTTGTGATGATGCCCGAATGGTATATGATCATCGCCGCGCTGGGCGCGCTCAGCCTGATCGGCATTCTCTGGTCCCAACTGCTCTTTGTCTTGCCGGTATTCACGTTGGCCATCGGAGCACTTCTCCTGCAGGTGGCGCAGGGTGCAACCCGTGCCTCGTTTGCCGATCTGTCCGGTGCAGCTCCATCTGGACGGCGCATCGCCCGTTTGAAGCGCTATGGCCTCACGGCTTTCTTACACCTGCTTCAGCCGTTAGCGCGTCTGAGCGGGCGTCTGCAACAAGGCCTTACGCCCTGCCGACGGTGCCGAGGCCCACGTCTATCATTACGGATGCGCAAGACGTGGGCGATCTGGAGTGAACACTGGCAGAGCACCGAGGACAGGGTTCGGTCCGTCGAAGCGGCGCTCCAGCGGGAGGGTGTCGTCGTCAACCGCGGAGGAGAGTGCGATCGTTGGGATCTCGAGGTGCGAGGTGGTTTGATGGGCGCGACGCGAATGCTGATGGCCATCGAAGAGCCTGGCGCCGGCCGGCAACTCGTACGCTTTCGCTGGTGGCCGAAGTGCTCTCCCCAGGCGCTCGTGCTGACCCTTCTGATCAGTCTCTTTTCGGTCGCCGCGGCGCTCGATCAGGCCTGGGGAGCCGCGACCATCCTCGGGATAGTCGCCGCGTCGCTCGCCACGCGCATGTATCAAGAGTGCACAGCCGGCGCCGCTGTGTTCGAGCATATATTGCAGAAGCTTGAGGGGAGCAAGGTGGGATGAGCCGAGTCGGTCATTCAGATCTCGCCCTCTATCGGCGGCTGCTGCGCCAGGCGCGGCCCTACTGGCCGCATATCGCGGGCGTCTTGCTGCTCAGCCTGCTATCGACACCACTTTCCCTTCTAGTACCGGTCCCCTTGAAGATTGTGGTCGATAGCGTCATCGGCTCACAGCCGATCCCCGACGTTCTCGATATGCTCGTGCCTGCTTCCATCGTAAGCTCTGAGATGGCCATCCTGATCCTGACGACCGTGTTGTTAGTGGCCATTGCCTTGCTGACCCAGCTTCAGGTGCTCGGGCATTCACTGCTGCGGACTTATGCCGGTGAAAAGCTGGTGCTGGCCTTCCGCGCTCAGCTTTTTGACCACGTGCAGCGCCTTTCCCTCTCCTATCACGACTCGCGGGGCACCGCCGACTCGATATACCGTATCCAGCACGATGCCCCTTCGATCCAGCATATCGCGATAGACGGCGTAATACCTTTTATCACCGCCACTTTCACGCTGGGCTCGATGCTCTATGTCATCCTGCTTCTCGACTGGCGGTTGGAGTTGGTCGCGTTGACCGTCGCTCCCGCCATAGTTTTGATCTCGCAGATCTTTCGCAGGCGGCTTCGCCAGCGATCCCGAGAAGTCAAGAAGCTGGAAAGTGCTGCGCTATCGGTGGCTCAGGAGGTGCTGACAGTCGTCCGCGTGGTGAAAGCCTTCGGGCAGGAGGACCGCGAGCGAGAGCGCTTCGTCAGCCGTTCCACCGAGGGAATGCGGGCACGCATCGTCCTCGCTTTTCAGGAAGGTTTCTTCGGTCTCCTCGTAGGGGTGGCTACGGCGATGGGCACCGCCGCCGTTCTCTACGTCGGCGTACACCAGGTGCTGGCTGGTGCTCTTTCAGTTGGCGAGCTCCTGCTGGTCTTGAGCTACCTGACCCAGCTCTACTCTCCTTTGAAGACCATCGGTAAGAACACCGCAAGTCTGCAGTCTCGCCTGGCAAGTGCCGAGCGAGCGTTCTCGCTATTGGACGAGCCGGCCGATGTTGCCGAGTGGGCAAACGCGAGGCCGTTAGTGCGTGCCTCGGGTGCGATCTGCTTCCGCAACGTCTCTTTCGCCTACGAGAACGGCGTCCAGGTCCTGCGCGACGTCTCGTTTGAAATATCCCCTGGAGATCGCGTGGGCATCGCGGGCAGGTCTGGGGCAGGAAAGACCACGCTGGTGAGCCTGCTGCTGCGCTTTTATGACCCCGCCGCCGGACAAATCCTTCTCGACGGGCTGGACCTCCGTCGGTACAGGCTGGCTGATCTGCGCAACCAGTTCGCCATTGTCCTTCAGGAGCCTGTGCTCTTCTCCACGAGCATCGCCGAGAACATCGCCTATGCCCGGCCGGACGCCAGTTTCGATGCCATAGTGGTGGCGGCTGAATCGGCTGGCGCCCACGAGTTCATCGTTCGCTTACCACAGGGCTATGATACGCCGGTTGGCGAGCGAGGGATGAGGCTGTCAGGAGGGGAACGCCAGCGTATTTCCCTCGCGCGTGCCTTCCTGAAGGATGCCCCCATCCTGATCCTCGACGAGCCGACGAGCTCGGTGGATGCGAAGACAGAAGCGGCGATTCTGGCGGCGATGGAACGGCTCATGCGTGGCCGTACCAGCTTCACCATCGCCCATCGCCCGAGCACGCTGCAGAGCTGCAACGTGCGATTGCTCGTCAAACGCGGAGGTCGTGTCGATTTGACCTTGGCCAGACCAGTCGTCAGCAAGGCGTCTGCTCTTGCGTATGGCGAGGAAGATCTCCAAGGAGTCGGGGGCGATGTCTACCCCGAACTGATCGCCGATGATTTGAGGTGATCTCGCGCTCAAGACCAAGAGACCAAAAGAAGGAGGCGATCGTTTGAATGAATGTTCCTTTCTGGCGCGTCACGACAGGCATTTCTTCCTATCTGCTGTGGAGCAGGCGATGCGCTCCATTTCCCAATGTTCCCCTTACTTTGCAGGCAGTCTATCAGCGATAGTCTCCCAGTATGACAGCTTGGTAGAGGTCATGCTGCGGCATCCGCAAACCCTTGTACACGGGGCCTACAGAGCAAGACAAATTCTGGCCGACACCAGCGTTACGCCAGTTCGAATCTGCCCCGTTGACTGGGAGGGTGCGGCCATCGGTTCAGGCCTATACGATCTTGCCAGGCTGATAACGGGATTTGATCCCCAGCGTCGAGTTGAGATCTTGCTCGCTTACCGTGCAGAGGCTATCGACCGCAATCTAGACCTGCCTGACCTGGATGGAGTGAAATGTGCTGTGGATTGCTTTCGCCTGCATCAAAGAGTGCAGCGCCTGAGCAAAGCTTTTGACCACGAGTTTTCCGAGAACAGCATCGCAGACCTAATGGGGGTTGCAACGCAACTAGCTCAAGGGCTGGCCAAGCAGATCCCTCGAGCATAGGTAGCCATAAGTTGTGATTAGGGAGGCTCAAATGCCAGATTTGCTTGAACACCCAGCGGTTAAAGCCTGGAGTCAGCTCCGACCACAGCGTGTCAGGCCTGATTGGATCGAGAGGGTTAAGGGACGATGGGAGCAGACACGGAAGTCAGCAATCTATCGGCTGTGGGGCGTTGGGCCGGGAGGCTCAGCCGTGATCGCGAAGCGCTGCCGGAAACCCACAGGCATCTTGGAACAGACCATCTACGAGAAAGTCCTCCCCTGCCTGCCCGTGCCCGCCCTAGATTATTATGGTTTCGTAGAGGACTGGGAAGGACACTTCTGCTGGATTTTCGTAGAAGATGCGGGTGAGGACGACTATGCTCCCGAGCTTGAAGAGCATCGCGCTTTGGCGGCAAGGTGGGTAGGTGGTATGCACGCATCAGCATCTCATCTTGATGTGCCAGCAGTGCTGCCCGCCCGAGGCTCGGTCCATTATCTGACCCACCTTCAGGGGGCGTGTCGCACAATTACGCGGAATATTGCAAACCCTGCCTTGACTGCCGATGACGTAGAGGTTCTGATGACTATCGTCTTCCAGGGAGAGGTTCTGGCATCGCGCTGGGGCCAACTGGAGAGGTTCTGTGATGGTATGCCCCAGACCCTTGTCCACGGCGACTTCAAGAGACACAACGTCCGCATCCGGACAAGCGAGGCCGGCATGCGTTTCCTGGTCTTCGATTGGGAGTTCGCAGGATGGGGAGTCCCGGCTGAAGATTTGGCGGGTCTACAGGCAACGGTTGACATAGCGGTCTACTGGTCCGTAGTGCGAGATCATTGGCCGCACCTGGATTTCGAGGCAGTTCGGCGACTGTTCTTTGTTGGCAAGGTTTTCCGGTGGACTGCGAGCGTCGATTGGGAGACCGGTAAACTCGCTTACGAGTGGGTGGGGAAGCCGATGCTCAGAATGCGGTTTTACTTGTCCGAACTGGCCGCGTTGCTGCGTGCGGCCGAATGGGATTCCTGATCTTACCCTCGGGAGGGGAAAAGGAAACATGGCAAGGAACGTGCAAGACGATCGAGATCCATTACGGGAGTGCCTGGAAAGCGTAGTCCGCAGTGAGTTTGACTCGCGAACATCGATCGTGAGCGTCGACCGTAGCCGGTCGTGGCTTTCAAGCTGGTATGCCTGCGACCTTGTCACAGTTCAGCTCTCCACCGGCAGAGAACTCAAGGTTTGGCTGAAGAACTTCGGCTCTTACAGGCTTGTCAAGGAAGACATGAGGGAGAGACGCGAGCGTGAGTTACGCATTTATCGAGATCTGCTGTCTGAAGCGGGTCTCGGCACAGCCAGGTATTACGGATGTGTTTGGGACGAATCCAAAGGTATATTTTGGTTGCTCCTGGAGTACGTCGACGGTCGAGCCCTCCAAGACTATGAGTTTCCATACTGGGTTACTGCGGCAAGCTGGCTGGGAGGAATGCAAGGCTACATAGGGCAGCACGCCGACTTGTTGGAGAACAGCCCTTTTCTTGCTGACCACGACAGGCATTTCTTCCTTTCCGCAGCAGAGCGGGCGCTGCACTCCGTTTCCCAACTGTACCCGCACCTCGCGGGCAATCTCGAAGAAGTTCTGATCAAATATGACAACCTCGCCGACACGTTGCTGCGCCAGCCCAGGACTTTGGTTCACGGGGACTACACCGCAAGACAAATCATCGTTGATGTAACTGCCAACCCAATTCGCATTTGTCCGGTCGATTGGGAAGGGGCAGCGAGAGGCTCAAGCCTCTTCGACCTTGCCATACTGGCACACGGATTTGATCCACAGCGGCTGGATGAAATTCTTCTTGCCTATCGTAGCGAGCTTATCAATCTCGGTGTCCGGCCTCCTGAGCTGGACGAGCTAGGGCACACTATCAATTGCGTTCACCTGCACAGGGTTGTAGGCTGGCTAAGCAGAGCCTTCGAACATAGGTATCCAGAGGCCAGGGTCACAAAACTCTTGGATATGGCCAAGCAGTTGGCTAAGACGTGCTTTGGATGAATTGCCGGATGGGCAAACTTACAGAAAAGAGGCTACGGTTGACCGAGCAGACATCTCCTGGCACGGTGACAGGCGGCGATAAGGCAACAAGAAGGGGCGATCATCCGATCGCCGAGGGAGGGGGAACCGAGGGATTCAGCGTGCACGAATGTGAAATGCGCGCTTTAGTTGAGCAGATGCTCGACAAACGATTGGGACGTCGGGTGAAAATCACCTCGCTGGAGCGTAATCCTAGCCCTTTCGCGACTCTGTTCCCAACTGAGGTGCTAAGCATAACGCTTGAGAGCGGGGAGCGCACCTCGATATTCCTGAAGCACCTCGGGCCTGAAGAATCGGATCATCCAGAAAAGCAGCGACGGGACCGTGAAGTCTGTGTGTATGAGGAACTGCTCTCAAACGACGATCTTCCGGTCGTCCGATATTACGGTTCCAGGTGGAACGAAGGGACGAACCGGAGGGAGGTGTTTCTCGAGCACATCGACGATTGGAGCCTGGAATACCAGGAGCTCGATCACTGGTTCACCGCGGCGCGTCGTCTGGCCCACCTGCACGCTTACTTTGCCGCGAGGGCCGAGAAACTGGCCACCTGCGACTTCCTTCTCCATTTTGACGCGGCGTACCTCTATGAGTGGGCGCATCGAGCTCTCATGGTGGTTGCCGGCCAATCCAGCGAGTTGGCCGGGAAGCTGGAAGGTGTCGTAGGCCGCTACGATCGGGTTGTCGAAACGATCTCCCAACAGCCTTTGACCCTCGTACATAACGACCCTTCCCCCAAGAACGTTATTGCCGACAGATCCAGTACCCCTGCCCGGATCTGTTTCGTCGATTGGGAGATGGCCGGTGTAGGCTGTGGGTTGCTGGACCTGGTGCACTTGAAGTACGGGCTCGATGAGAGGAATGACCAGGTGATGTGCGCTGCCTACTGCGAGGAGTTGGATGGAAGAGGCTTGCTGCCGGCAAGCCACCGGGAACGTGATGCCCTCTTCGCAGCCTGCGATCTTCACAAGACGGTCTATCGTCTGGCATTTAGTAAGACTTGGCAAATACCGATCGAGAGGGTCGCGCAGTGGGTTGCGGAGACCCAGCAGTTTCTTGCGCGCGTCTGAGTGGCGCATTCTTCCGCTTGCGAGTATCGATGAAGGAGGCGATGCCACGGCATGAAAATCATTTTGGGGGCGGTCATCTCTTTGACACCGTTTTCTCCGGGAATGGCGTGGAATTGGATCCACCACGCGCTAGGATTCCGGAAACTCGGCCACGACGTGTACTATGTGGAGGAAGTGAAGCCAGGATGGTGTGTCGACGCGCAAGGTCGACAATGTGATTTCGAGCACAGCGTCAATCGGGAGCTGTTCCAGACCATTATGAAACGGTTTGGTCTCATGGAAAGGGCCTGTCAACTCTATAATTCCGGAGAGGCCACGCACGGTCTCTCGCTTAGCACACTGATGACCCTGGCAAAGGATGCCGACCTGTTGATCAACATGTCGGGCCACGTCAAGACAGACTTTGTCCTCAGCCAGGCCAGGCGGCGGATATACGTGGATCAGGACCCCGTGTATACGCAACTTTGGCGTGCGGAGTATGGCAAGGAGCTGGATTTCGGTAAGCACGACATCTTCTTCACCGTGGGGCTCAATATTGGCACACCCTATACCTCAATTCCAGACTGCGACACGAAGTGGCACCATACCCTTCCACCAGTCGTGCTAGAACATTGGCCCTTTTACATCGACCGCACTTGCCGTCGTTTCACTACCGTTGCCTCGTGGACCGACTATCCGGATCTTTGCTACCGTGGCGAGTGGTATGGATCCAAGTATGAAGAGTTCAAGCGGTTCGCCGCGCTCCCCCGAAGGGTCGACCAGGAGTTCGAGATCGCCTTGAAAAGCTATCGCGGAGATGATGAGGGTATCCAGTTGCTCAGGAGCAACGGATGGTTGCTGAGTGAGGCGGGTCGAGTGGCAGATCTCTCCAACTATCGAAGTTACATCGCACAATCCCGTGGTGAGATTGGCATCGCAAAAAACGCATACGTGAAAGGGCGCTCTGGCTGGTTTAGCGATCGGTCGGCCCATTATCTCGCGGCCGGCAAACCCGTGCTACACCAATCGACCGGGTTGGAACGATGCTTACCTACTGGACGAGGGCTTTTTGCATTCGGGACAATGGACGAAGCCGTAGCGGCGATTGAAGCCATCAATCAGGATTATGAGGCTCACTGCCGGGCTGCACGGGAATTCGCCGAGGAGTATCTAGATTATAGAAAGATACTGCCCAGAATGCTGGACCTCTGCACCGCGCAGCAGTTGAAGTTAGACTCTAACCGACGGGAGGTGTAACTGATGGTAAAGGTCATCGTGGCGACGCGGAACACAACTGCTACTCCCGAGTTTGCGGGATCTACCTGGGTTCCGCTACAATACGTTTTCGGTCTGCGGAAACTGGGGGTTGAAGCCTATTGGGTGGAGCGACTGCGGCATCCAATCGATCCCATCATCCACCCCCACAGTATACACTACCTCATGGACAGATTCCACAGTACCGCCGAGGATTTCGCTTTTCAAGACAACTACTGCGTTGAGTACAACCGTGGCGAGCGCTACTTTGGGATGACGGAGAAACAGCTCGAGCAACTGATAAATGAGGCGGACTTGATGCTCAACATCAGCGGATACTTGCCGCCTAACTCGCCGCTGATGCGCATTCCTCGCCGTGCCTTCGTGGACGTCGATCCTGGGTACACCCAAATCTGGGTTCTCCAAACGGATGTGGGAATCGATAGACACAACTTCTTCTTCACGGTCGGACAGAACGTGGGACGTCCAGAGTTCAGTATCCCTACGCAAGGCGTCAAATGGCAAACAATCCTTCCTTTCGTGGTTCTGGATTTATGGCCGGCCTGTATTGAAGAGAGGTATCATCGTTTCTCTACGATCGGCGACTGGAGAGCGCAGAACGCCCTGTTCGAGGGTGAATATTATGGAACGAAGCGGGAGCAATTCGTTCGGTTTCTTCGCGTGCCCGTGGAAGCGAAGCAGAAAATGGAGCCTGCTCTGTGCATCGGCTCGGAGGATCACGAGGATATGGGCCTTCTTTTTGCACACGACTGGCTTGTGAGAGATCCTTACCTGTTTGCGGGAGATCCGCACAGCTATCGGGAGTTCATCCAGCACTCTCGTGCCGAATTCAGCGTTGCCAAGAGCGGTTATATCAAATCCAACAGCGGCTGGTTCAGTGACCGCACAGCCTGCTATCTGGCCTCGGGCAAGCCCGCCTTGGTTCAGTCGACTGGGTTTGAGTGGCGTCTCCCCACGGGCAAGGGCTTGCTTACGTACAGTACGATCGAGGAAGCCGTCGCTTGCATTCAAGCCATCAACAATGATTACATCGCGCACTGTTACGCGGCGAGAGCGCTCGCCGAGCAGTACTTCGATTCTGACATCGTGCTGAGCTCGATTCTAAAGCACGTGGGGCTATAAGTTGCGCTTCTGTTTTCTGCAAACGCGCTAAAACAACAACGAAAGCCCCAGCAGAATAACCGCTATGGCCAGCAGAGTTATGCTCGATATCCCGGCTAGAGCTAGCAGGGCAAGGATGATGGCCAGCACGACCAGGACCGTGCTGACCCCCCATCTCGGCGCTGTTACTTCTCTCGACACTGTTCAATCACCTCGCTTTCCTGACACCGGGCAATTGCCGTGCCGCGCTTTGCCTGGGAAGTGACTAGCGCCTGCCGCTGACGATCCTGTCGTAGATGTTCGCCACGTTGAGCTGCTGGATCATGGGTCCCATCTCGGGCCTGTTGTGTTCGACCGGATAGCGGTCCAGCAGCGAGATGGAAGCCAGCGCCTCCTCGCGGCTCATCCCTTTATCGACGGCCGCCTGTACCACGTCGATCCACTCCTGGATGAAGCCAGCCATCTCCGGCACGTAGCTTATCTCGCACACACCGCCGTGTCCTGGCACCAGGATGTCCACGTCGAGCGCCGCGATTTCATCGAGGCTTTCCAGCCACTGCCAGGGCGAGCCCTCTTGAACAAACACCTGGCATCTGTGGACGACGTTGTCCCCCGTGAAGGCCACACGCTCCTCGGGGATTACCACGGCCGTTTCCTCTGTCGTGTGTCCCGGGAAATTGATTAGCCTCAGGATTCGATCCCCTAAATGAAGCGTCATGTGCTTCGAAAAGGTGATGGTCGGCAGGGGAGGGTTATAGTGGTCTAAGCGCGAGAGCCCCTCTGGATCGATCTGGGCGGTGCGCTGCTTCACCTGATCGATGGCGTCCTGCGTCAGGTTCAGGCGCGGTCTGATTCCTTCGTGCGCGATCAGGGTCGCCTCGGGGAAAAAGAAATCCCCGACCATATGGTCCACGTGGGCCTCGGTGTGGATCAAGTAGAGCGGCTTTCCCTTGGAGAGAACGAACTCACGCCAGGCGACCGCGTCGCTTGGACGCTGCGGAGTGTCGATCATAACCACTCCGCCTGGAACCACGACGATGCCCGGATTACAGCCCCGAAACCCTGTCTCCACGAAGATGTTCTCGCTGACCTGTTGCATGGTTGCTCCTTTCAAGGTGAGTTATTGGGACGACGTGCCCATGAAACCACTGGTTTCCAGCTTCTCGATCAGGCTGTTGTCCGATAATGGTGGCGGTTTGGTATCCTCGTGTGTTTCGGTATGCTCGTGTGTTTCGGTATGCTCGTGTGTTTCGGTATGCTCGTGTGTTTCGGTATGCTCGTGTGTTTCGGTATGCTCGTGTGTTAATGATCGATTCGTCGACGTGCAGCGATTTGCACAAATGTAACCATCGCCAGCCGGATTATGCAGTGCAAAGGCTTGGTAGGGGCGACCGGCCGGTCGTCCTCTCTCTGGAAGGTAACCATCGTTAGCCAGATTGCGTCGTGTAAAGGGGACAGAGCTCGATCTGCTCGGTGAAGCTCGCGACCTGATTGTACATCGGCAAATAAATGAAAGCGATCCACTTGCACGATTCCCCGGGTACCGCGTTGAAGTGTTGATGCTCGATGCCACCTGGCTTCAGAGGCAACAGGATGAGGTCGCCCTTCTTCCAGTCCATGCGCACCCCTTCGACCACCGAGTGCCCGCGACCCTCGAGCACGAAGATCACCAGGCTTCCCTGGTGCCGGTGTTTCCCAGAGTGACTGACGATGTCGTGCATGAATACCGACCATTCTTGCAGGGCATTCTCCGGCCATACGTCCGGGTACATATACTTCTTAGTCTTTCCCTGGCGGCCGGTTTGAAACTCACGTTCGCTGGATTTGATCAGCAGTTTGCCGGTATTCTGAAGCTCGATGAACTTCCGGCGCGCGCTGAGGTGCCCCTCGTACAGATCGCCCCGAGGCCCGGGCTCGCGCGCCATCGTCTTGGTCTTGTCTATCATTATTCTTTCCTCCTGATGCGAAAATGTAGGTCACCGGTGAGGCAAACGCAGCGATGCGAAGCGGAAGGACTTCCCAAAAAGAATCTACGCAGTCTAGCCAAAATATAGTACTTAATCTACCGCCTGTCAATGGGTTTGTCTGACCTGGGTGCGCGTCAGGATTTCGCGGCAGACGGCTGGGGAGGTGCTACTGTCAACGGATTTCGGGGATCGGATTGTCCGCCTTGCGGACTCCGTTTCGGAGAGCGGATGGTCGCCGTAAGAAGCAAGTTCTTGCTCAATGGCGCTTCCAGCCTCATCCAATCAAACCCCAATAGCCACTGGCTGCTCGCACCGTGTTCCGTTCAATCAGTTCCCAGAATCCGCTGACAGCAGCTTCTCCCGAGGAACTGGCTGAATAGCGCGGAATCTTGACGCACACCCGTCTGACCTTGACCTGGCTCATAC
>JACPRP010000005.1 GCA_016189905.1 Chloroflexota bacterium
ACGGGCAAGTATCCCCTGGCTAAGCGAAGCTTCGTCCCGGTGCTGTGCAACCACTGCCAGGACCCCCCGTGCCTGCGCGCCTGCCCTTCAGGGGCCACCAGCCAGCGCGAAGATGGCATCGTGCTGGTCGATCAGAACAAGTGCATCGGCTGCAAGGCGTGTATGGAGGCCTGCCCCTACGAGGCCCGCTTCTTCCTCGACGAGATTCGCGGCTACTTCGGGGACGAGCTGACCCCCTTCGAGGAGGTGGGCTATCGCAAGCACCAGAAGGGTACGGTGTCAAAGTGCAACTTCTGCGTCAATCGGGTGGACAAAGGGCTCGAGCCGGCGTGCGTGCAGACCTGTCCCGCCGTGGCACGAACCTTCGGGGACCTGGACGATATGGAGAGCGATGTCTCGCGGCTCATCCGGGAGCGAACGCCGATCCAGCTTCGCCCTGAGATGGGAACAAGTCCGTCGGTCTATTATCTACCTTAGCGCCTACCCGAACCTTAACACTCACCCAAAAACGTAGCGCGGGGGCTTGTCATTCATCCTCATCAGGGATGATCTGCCCGTCGGCGTCCCACCCAAAAACGTAGCGCGGGGCTTGTCATTCATCCTCATCAGGGATGATCTGCCCGTCGGCGTCTCACCCAAAAACGTAGCGCGGGGGCTTGTCCCCCGCCAGGGTACAGGCGGGGGGACAAGCCCCCGCGCAACAGAGCCAGGTTATGGGATGGGCTCCTAACACAATCTCGTTAAGGAGGCAATTTAGATGATCGCGCAGTTTACCATAGGGTTCAAGCAGCAAAAGCTCTGGACGTCGCTGGCGGCAATCGACTTCTTTCTAGGAGGGACCGGGGCGGGAGCGTTCCTGGTGTCGCTGTACCTGGGAATCAACGCCGCCGCCATCATTGGAGTGATAGCGGTGATCCTTGGGGCGGTGGCGCTGTTGGCCGACCTTGGCCGTCCCGAGAGGTTCTGGCGGGCCGGCTCTAAAGTGCTGATGTCGTGGATCAGCCGAGGGGTGATGTTCACGACGCTCTTCGTGGTGTTCGGCGTTCTGTACCTGGCGCCCGATTGGGTAGCAGGACTTGGTTGGAGCAGAGGCACTGGCCTCGGGCAGGCGCTGGGGATCATCGCCGCCATCGGGGCGGTGGGAGTGATGATGTACACGGGCTTCCTGCTGTCGCACTCGCCGGCCATCCCCTTCTGGAACACGACGCTGCTGCCCTTGCTGTTCGCGTCGTCCGCCCTGACCTGTGGCGGTGGGCTCGTCTTTCTGGTCTCCCCCGTGCTGGATCAGAAGGCCCTGGACGTCAGGTCGATGGAAAACATCGGGCTGGTGTTGCTGGCGGCGAACCTGCTGTTCCTCGGGGTGTACGTGCTGAATATGCAGTTCTCGACGGTGGCGGCGAGGGAATCGGTGCGCATGCTGGTGAGCGGCAGCCTGGCCATGCCCTTCGTGCTGGGCGTGACGGCGATTGGCCTGGTGATACCGCTGATTCTCACGGCCCTCGCCCTGGCCGGCTGGCTCGGAAGTGGAGCCTCCACCGTGATAGCGCTAGCGGGGTTCCTGATGCTCGTCGGCGGCTTCCTGTTCCGCCAATGTATGCTGAAGGCCGGGGTTTACGCGCCGATCATTTAGGGTGGCGCACTTAAGGCGTCGACGATAGCAAGATATCGGCCCCGCCTGATACTCTTTCCCTCCCAGAATTTCGCAGATGGCGTGGACGGTCGGAGGTTTAGACCGACGCGGTTTTCGAAACCGCGTCGGTCTCGGCCGTGTTAATTGTGAAAAGACCGACGGGAAAGAATATCAGGCGTGGGTGCTAATCGACGCACGCTCTAGCACCCAGCCTTCAGTTGCCGCAGACCACAGGCGCCGCATAGACCAGAGCGGCAATCTGGGGTCAGCCTGCCGGTCATCCTGTGCTCGTACTCGCGCAGCAGGAACTTCTTGGTCACGCCGCTCGTGATGTGGTCCCAGGGCAACACCTCTTGCGTCGCCCGCTCCCGGTAGGCGTAGAAAGCCGGGTCGAGCCCCCAGTCGTGGAACGCCCTCAACCAGACATCGTGCTTCTGATGCTCGCTCCAGGCATCGAACTTGCAGCCCAGTTGCCAGGCACGGTGGATGACCTTTCCCAGCCGGCGATCCCCCCGCGAAAGCACAGCTTCGAGCAGGCTGGATTCCGGCTCGTGCCAACTGAAGCGTATACCCCGGAGCGCGTTTCTCAGGAACTCCTGCTTCGGGGAGACGGTTTCCGGGCGCTCCTGGCCTAGCCATTGGAATGGACTGTCGGGTTTGGGTATCAGCGTGGCCACGCTCACGCTCACCTGCGCGCGGTGGCCCCGATGGCGACGGCCCACGGCCTTGACCTTGCGCGCCAGGTCCGCGATGCCTTCGACGTCCTCCATCGTCTCGGTCGGGAGCCCGATCATAAAATACAGCTTCAGCGACGCCCAGCCCCGGCTGAAAGCGGCCTCGGCCGTTTGCAGCATATCGTCCTCCGTGACGCCCTTGTTGATCACGTCGCGCATTCGCTGTGTGCCTGCCTCGGGAGCGAAAGTGAGCCCGGTCTTGCGACGCTGGATGCTCTCGACCAGCCCTACCGAGAACGAATCGATCCGCAGCGAGGGCAGCGAGATGCTCAGGTTGGGATGGCGACGCGTCAGATCGGCGACGATGCCCTCGATCTCGCTGTGGTCGCTGGTACTCAGTGAAACCAGGGATAGCTCTTCGTAGCCCGTGTTCGCCAGCAACTCCTCGGCCGTGGATAGTATCTCCTCCTTCGAGCGCTCGCGAATCGGTCGGTAAATCATCCCCGCCTGGCAGAACCGGCAGCCTCGCGTGCAGCCGCGCTGAACCTCGATCATTGCCCTGTCGTGCACGGTGTTCAGGAACGGCACCAGCGGCTTCGTCGGCGTCGGCGGCAGTTGCTTGACGAAGCGACGGGCGATGGAGGGGCTGGCCTCAGGTACCCCTGGCGCGACCTCGGTTACCAGGCCATCGCCATCGTAGCGAACGTCGTAGAGGCTCGGCGCATAGATACCAGGGATTTGCGCGGCCCTTCGCAGAAACGCGGCCCGGTCGGGTCCCTTCCCCGAGCCGCCGCGCGCCCCGGCTTCGCGATAGGCGTTGACCAGCTCGAGGGCGACCTCCTCGCCCTCCCCGATGGCGAAGAGATCGATGAAGCTGGCCATAGGCTCCGGATTGTAGCAAGCGCTGCCGCCGGCGATGATCAGTGGGTATCGCTCGTCCCGCTCCTCCGCCAGGAGCGGGATGCCCGCGAGATCGAGCACGTTCAACACATTGGTGAAGGTGAGCTCGTGCGAGAGACTGAAGCCGACGATGTCGAACTCCCTGAGCGGGCGGCGGTTCTCCAGGCTGAAGAGCGGAACCTCCTCCTTGCGCATCTCCGCCTCCATATCGACCCACGGAGCATAGCAGCGCTCGGCGATGATGCCGTCTTCTCTGTTGAGCAGATCGTACAGTATCTGGAGGCCGAAGTTAGACATGCCGACCTCGTAAACGTCAGGATAGACGAGCGCGACCTTCACCTCGGCCTTGTCCCAGTCCTTAACGACTATATTCCATTCATTGCCGGTGTAGCGCGCCGGCTTGGTCACTCTTTTGAGAATTCGATCTATGCTTACCATAAAGCTCCATGGTGTTTGAGTGTGTTTGAGTGTGTTTGGTGACGAAAAAGGGCCTCGGTGCCCGAATATCGTAGGGACGACCGGCCGGTCGCCCCTACGATTTCAACAGGCCACATACCTGTCCACCCATCAACCTGAGCCGTCAGCAAAACCGCCCCCTCAGCGCCTTGGTACCTCCGTGTCTCCGAGGTGTCCGTTACCACTCGGCAGCGCGGGGTCTTCGAGCAGGGGCAACTGGTCGAGGCTCTCCAATCCAATGTACTGCAGGAACTCGAACGTCGTCCCGAAAAGGATAGGCCTGCCGATCGTCTCCAGTCGTCCCACCTCGCTCACGAGACCACGTGCCTGCAGTGTGCCGAGCGCACGGTCGCAGTTGACACCGCGGATCGCCTCGATCGCCGAGCGAGCTATCGGCTGGCGATAGGCCACGATGGCCAGCGTTTCCAACGCGGCCGAGGAGAGCTTCGCGCTTTGCTGGATGCCAAGCAATCGCTCGATATAGGGTCCTGCCTCGGGTGCGCTGACCATCTGCACGGCGTCGCCCTTTCGCTGAAGGCGAACGCCACGGCACGCACACCTCGCGGTGAGCGCGACGATGGCTTGCTCCAGGTCCTCCCGCTCGACCTCGATAATCTGTTGCAGCTTCGAGAGCTCAACTGGCCCATCGCTCACGAAGAGCAGGCTCTCAATCAGACAGAGAAGTTTCTCTTCTTCTACCATAAATAAGCGACGAGGGAGCGGCCCCTCATGTTTTCTGGTTCTGGGTCTGGGCCTGGGGGGCAATGTGCGTATCGTACTTGATGTTGACACGCAGCTTGCCCACCTTCACGCCGATATCTCTTTCGACGAGGTCCCGGATGGTTTGTACGACCTCGGAAGCCTTCAGAGAGACGTCGACGCCCGGATTGGCCAACAGCTCAATCCTGATGTCCACGCGGCTACCGTGGCTCACAACCGCAGGCGTTACCTTTCGAATGTCCGGCATAGCCTCGGCCGCCTGTCTTATTCGTCCCGCGATCGATTCAGTCGAAAGCTCGGCCGCTCCACCCTTGACCTGCGTGAGCCTGACACCCTTCGGGCGCTCAGGCTTGATTTCCGCGTAGACAAGCAGCACACAAACGATGCCGACCACCGCCGCGATCAATATCAGCACTATCCTGCCGAGCGGCGTGTAGGCCGATGGGGTGAAGGCTGTCTGAATGAAGTTAACCATCTGCTCGGGCAGTATGGCCAGGATGACCGTGGAGACGAACAGCGCCAAAAGCACCAGGACGACGACCACACGATTGAAAAGATTCACGTCCGTTTACCTCCCCGCCCCCGTACCCTGAAGGTTGCTCGCTCGCATAAAAATCGAGCGCCGCTGGCCTATATTATAGCCCAAGCGAGAAAACGGTCGCAACTGCAAGCTGTGAGCCGCTACCATTTGGAGACATCGCCGTAACGCCCCGTGACGCATTATGCCTAACGCCGTCGCCGTTCCCAAGCGCAGACCGACTCGGTCTTGGAGACCGAGTCGGTCTTTGGCACACCACACCCGAAGCCAAAATCAAATCGAGGATACTGCTACCTTCCCGGTAAGGCAGGATATTGCTCCTCAGACCACCTTCGACGGCTTGCGCCAATCGATGATGTACATGAAGCCGTTTGCCGAGTACGATAGCCGCGCACCCGGCTCCGGAACGAGATTGATCGGTGGTCGCAGGCGAGGGACAAGCCGAAAGACAACCTGGGACAGCAGCCCTCGCACCGGGCCATCAGGCCCCAGCGTTTCATCCGCGAACACGATCTTCGCCCCTGGCTTCGCCACACGCACCATCTCGTCGATGGCTTTCTTCCGGTCCGTGATGAAGTTCATCGCGCCGAGGTTCAGCACCGCGTCGAAGATGCCGTCGGCATACGGCAAGTCCTCGGCGTTGCCCAGTTGCAGCTCGACGGGGCATGGAACGGTCGCCAGCTTTTTTCGCGCTTGAGCTAGCATCCCTTCGCTGATGTCGATGCCGAAGATCTGCCCCGTTGACCCGATGCGCCGTGCGATGTATGGCAGATTCGCTCCGGTGCCCACGCTCACCTCCAGCGCACGATCGCCGGTTCTGAGCTCCAGCCTGTCCACTGCCATCTGACGCACCTCGGGCAGGCTGGCTGAAAGCTCCAACAATGGATCATAGTATGGGGCGATGAAGTTGTACATTGCGCGTGCGACCTGGTTTAGATCGACACGCGGCCGAGCCAGCACCCAGAAGAGCAAGAGGCCGACGAGCAGCCCCGGCCAGAAACCGAATCCTTTCCTTGTGGTCTTCTTGGCCTTCAACGATTTCGATGCCTCCTATACCTAGCATCTCTCGTCGCAAGCGGTGCAAGAAGGGTGCCACTTGCCTATCCGGTATGAAAATACGTCAACCGTCCTTCTGCGGAAGGGCAAATATCGCCAAGTGAATTATGAGGAGTGTAGCGAAGACCGACGCGGCTTACGCAAACCGCATCGGTCTGAACCTGACTGATATCTGAAAGGGTGCGAGCCCGCGCACTACATCAGAGAGGTAAGCCCTTTGTTCGGAGCAATAGGCAATCGTGGGAAAACAGCTCTCCTGCGAGATCGCGCCTAGGCAGGCGTCTTCTGTAGGGTCCGCAGGCAGCGGGTGCAGGCTCGGACGCGCCTGGCGATGCCATCTACCATGATCGTCGCTTGCTGTACGTTGACTCCCCAAACACGCCTGGTGTGCCGCTTTGAGTGGCTCACATTGTTTCCAGACGCAGGAACTTTGCCACAAATCTGGCATTTTCCGGGCATATGTTTACCCCCTTTGATGAGGACTGGATTTCTGGTATCATAGGACTGCCTCACAGAGGCGACCGTGGAATGTATGATAACATATTGCGGCTGCCGTGGCAACCTGAGGAAAACCAGAAAGAGATGAATCGTGAACTCGCCAATGGCGATATGTTAGATGAACTTATCAAGATATTGCAGCAAGAGCAGAAGCTGGGCTGCCAGGACCGCGCCGTGTTTGGCGGCCTCAATGGATTTCTCGAGAAATGGACGTTCAGAGCCCGCGGGGCGATTGGCGACGCCGATCATGCGCGCCAGGCAATGGAGGTCGTGGCAGCGCTGCAATCCTACTCCCAACATAACCTGGCCTGCCGTGAGCGGGAGATCGCGAAAGCCCTCCAGGCTCTCGCTGCGCTCAAAAAACCTTCCTTACCAACAGCACCAACGGCACACCGTCCCCTCGATGGGGGTGGAGCGATACGCAGCCGGTCCGCATATGGAGCGCAGCCACGGCCGCGCTCCGAAGCGCCACCGACCAAACCTGCCGCTGCCGGAGCTTCCATTCCGCTCCCCACAAACCCCAGTCCCAAACGCAAGCCACACACGCCGAGGACGCCCGTCACCGCTGGTGCCCATCGGCCGATCGGGCCGCTAACCCTCGATTCGAGCGTCAGGGCGCTGGCGGGTGTTGGTCCGAGCTACGGCGCCAAGCTTGAACGGCTTGGCGTCACGACGATCAAGGACCTGCTCTATCTCTTTCCACGCCGATACATTGACTACAGCGTAATGAAGCGCATCAAGGACCTCACCATCGGCGAGATGGAGTCGGTGCTCGGCACCATCTGGGAGGTGAACACATCTCGCGCCAAGAGCGGGCTGCCCGTGATCTCCGCGACCGTCGCCGACGAAACCGGCACCATTCAGGCCATCTGGTTCAACCAGCCCCATCTGCCGCGGATGCTCGTCGCGGGTCGCCAGGTAGTGCTCAGCGGCAGGATCGACCAGAATCTGGGGCGGCCCTTTTTGAAAACTCCAGATTGGGAGCTGCTCGAAGCAGAGGACCTCACGCACACCGGGCGGATCGTGCCCGTCTATCCATTGAAAGAAGGCCTGAGCGAGCGAGCCCTGCGCAGTCTGATAAAGCGCACACTGGATCGCTGGCTCCCCGAGCTGCCGGAGCACCTGCCCAGGTCGGTTCGTGACTGCGCCAACCTGATGGATATCCAGAGCGCGATCTCGCAGGTGCACTTCCCTGACAGTCAGCAACTGCTCGAAAGGGCACGGCAGCGGCTGATCTTCGATGAGCTGTTCCTCATTCAATTAGGCATGCTCATCAAGAAACAGAAGTGGCAGGAAAGCCAGCCCGGCAATCCCTTCAACGTCGATCCGGGTTTGCTCGAGCTGTTCCTCGGCTCGCTGCCGTTTCAATTGACCGGCGCGCAGCGGCGCGTGCTCGACGAGATCATCGCCGACCTGAAGCTTGCCAGACCGATGACCCGCCTGCTTCAAGGCGAGGTTGGCTCCGGCAAGACGGTCATCGCGACGGCGGCCATGCTGATCGCCTGGGCAAATGGGTTCCAATGCGCGCTGATGGCGCCGACCGAGATCCTCGCCGAGCAACATTTCAAAACCGTTAGCCAACTAGTCGAAAAACTGCCCTCGGCGCTCGACAGCGAAACCCACCGCTCCGCTCAGAAGCTGTCGGATAGGCCGAGGGTGCGGCTACTGTCGAGCGCGGTGAAGAAGATCGAAAAAGAAGAAGCGTATCAGGCGATAGCCGACGGGGACGTCGACATCGTCGTGGGGACCCACGCCGTTATTCAGGAGAGTGTCAGCTTCAAGCGCTTCGGGTTGGCCGTCGTCGACGAGCAGCACCGCTTCGGCGTTGCGCAGCGGACCTTGCTCAGACAAAAGGGCTACAATCCGCACCTCCTGGTGATGACGGCCACGCCAATCCCGCGAACGCTAGCGCTGACGTTGTACGGTGACCTGGATATCTCGGTGATAGACGAATTGCCCCCGGGGCGCCAGGAGATCAAGACGTATCTGCTCGGGCCCGAGCACCGCCAGCGTGCCTATGATTTCGTGCGCAAACAGGTGAACGCGGGCCGACAAAGCTTCATCATTTGTCCACTAATCGACGAATCGGATAAAATTGAAGCCAGAGCCGCGACCGCGGAATATGAGCGCCTCCGCAGCCGGATCTTTCCAGACTTAAAATTAGGGCTGTTACATGGTAAAATGCGTGTTCAGGAGAAGGACGCGGTAATGGCGGATTTCAGGCAGGGGGACACGGATATCCTGGTATCGACCCCTGTCGTCGAAGTTGGCATCGACATCCCGAACGCGACCGTAATGCTCATCGAAGGAGCCGATCGTTTCGGACTTGCGCAGTTGCACCAGTTCAGAGGCCGCGTTGGACGGGGCACAGAGAAGTCTTATTGTTTGCTGCTGGCCGATTCCCCTTCGGTAGAAGCTGAGGAGCGCCTTCAGGTGATCACTAAGGTTCAAGATGGCTTCGCGCTGGCCGAAGAGGATTTGAGGCTGCGGGGACCTGGCGAGTTCTTCGGCACGAGACAGAGCGGGATGCCCGACTTGCGGATTGCCAGGCTCAGCGATGTGGCGGCCATCGAGCAGGTGCGTGCGGCCGCAACTCAACTGTTCGCCCACGATCCGGGCCTGCGGCGGCAGGAGCACTCGCTGCTGGCGCAGCAGGTAGCGCGGTTCTGGCAGGTTGAGGGAGAGCTCAGTTGAAGACCGGCAGGCCACGAGGGAGATTGGAGGAAAATTTGACAACTGCACTTTATCCTGGTAGTTTTGACCCGGCAACGATGGGTCACCTCGATATAGCCACGCGGGCGGCGGCAATCTTTGACAAGATCGTCGTCGGCGTGTATGATGCGCCGGCCAAAAACGTGCTGTTCACCACTGAGGAAAGGGTTGCGCTCTTTGCCGAAGCCCTGCACGGCACGCCGAACGTCGAGGTAAAGAGCTTCAGCGGGCTGACCGTCGACTTCGCTCGCAGCGTGAATGCCCAGGTTATAGTCCGGGGGCTGCGTGCCATCTCCGATTTCGAGCTGGAGATGCAGATGGCGCTGCTGAATCGGAAGATGGTGCCGTCGCTCGAGGTGATGTGCTTTATGACGAGCCTGGAGTACAGCTTCCTAAGCTCCAGCATAGTCAAGGAGATCGTCAGTCTGGGCGGCAGCATCGACGGAATGGTCTCCGATAACATCGCCAAGGCGCTGAAAGAGAAATACAGAAAGCTAAAGGAATCAGCTTCGATCCCACGGTATCTTAACAGTTGAAAAGCATAGGGATCACGGAAAGGGGGTGGGCGTTATCGAAGTACTGCACTTGATCGATCGTTTGGAATCTCTGGTGAGCGCAGGCATTCGTTTCCCCATGACCTCCAAGGCCGTCGTTGACGAACAGGAGTTTCTGGAAATCGTCGACCAGTTGAGGGTGGCCATTCCCGAGGAGATAAAGCAGGCGAAGCGGTTGAGCGTCGAGAAAGATCGAGTTATCGGCACAGCGAAGAACGAGGCCGAGAAGATCCTCATCACCGCTCAGGAGCGGGCCGCCATAATGTTGAAGGATAACGAAGTCGTGAAATTGGCCGAGCAGCAGGCCCAAGCTATCGTCACCGAAGCCGAACAGGCCGCCGAGGAGATCCGCGCCGGGGCCGACTACTACGCTCTTGAGGTGCTGGCAGGCCTGGAGACCGAGCTGAACAGATTGCTCGCGCAGGTCAAAAAGGGCAGGGCCACGCTGGAGAGGGTCTCCAAGGAAGCCGCGACCTTTAGAGAGAGCCGGAGCAATCTCGGCTCGTCATTGGGCCGCGAGGCGAGCGAACGCCACTCGCTTGACAGTCGCTAGTCACCTTGACAGCGGAGGATTAGCTTCCCTATAATTTAACGAATTACCAGTTATTTTGAAGAACCAGGACAGGGCGCTAAGGGCCAGTCTTGCCTGAGAGATAACGAGAGATACCATAGCGAGAGATAGCATAAGAGATACCAATGAAATTCAATGTCGCGCAACTATTGAAAGCCACAGTCGGGACAACAAGAGAATACGAAATCGACGATGGCATATCCTACGTAGAAGACGTGCCGGTTTCTAGCAATGTGGTGGGGCGCGCCAGGTTTACTCGTACCCCTCGCGGCGTTCTGGTTGCCGCGGACCTTACGCTGGCCGCCTCTCTGACCTGTAGTCGCTGCCTGGAAGACCTGGAGTATCCTCTTCATCTTCGATTTGACGAGGAGTTTGAGCCGACGGTGGATGTTGTCACGGGCATCGAGATACCGGGGCCAGAAGATGAGCTGGTGTTTACAATCGATGCCAACCATATCCTCGATCTAGCCCGAGCGGTGCGCGAATACGCGTTGCTCGGTCTGCCCATGCAGCCGCTTTGCCGCGATGATTGCCTGGGCCTGTGTCCTGAGTGTGGACAGAACCTCAACCGAGGCAAGTGCAGCTGCTCGAATGCTCTTGTCGATAGCCGCCTGGCGGTACTGGCGAAGCTCCTGGAAGCAGGGACGCTGAGTACCAGCGCCGACCCTGACCGCGCTGGCGATCGGCGATCGTAGCATTAGCATAGCATTGGCTGGCGCAACAGACAGCCAGAGAAATGAATCCTGTGAAGGGAGTGGAACAGACTTGGGTGCAGTACCAAAGAGAAAGATATCGAAGGCACGTCGCGGTGGGCGCCGTAGCCATCTGGCGCTCACAGTAGGCATGCTGGTCGAGTGCCCGCAGTGTCACAAGCCGCGGCTGCCTCATCGGGTATGCCCATCGTGCGGCTCCTACAAGGGCATGGAAATCGTGCCAGTCAAGACCGCGAAAGAGAAGAAGTAAAACTCTTCGCCGGCGCAGACGCGAGTCACCGTAGGGGCAGGTTTGAGACCTGCCCCTACCAGGGGGCCGACCGATCAAGATCAATGAAAACCGCGATTAAGCGCGCCGTGGAGTCACAGTGGCAGGCTCGCGAAGAAGGGCCAGGATACTCGCCCTTCAAACCCTTTACGAAGTTGATACAGCTAGTCACCCAGCGGCGGATGTTCTAAAGCGCCACCTGGAAGAAGAGGGCGCACAGCATGAGACAGGCATGTTTGCCAGGCAACTGGTGGAAGGAACGCTTCGCGAGCTAAACCAGATCGACGAAGTGATTCGCGAATGCGCTCCGGCCTGGCCGCTGGAGCAGATGGCGAAACTGGATAAAAACATCCTGCGTCTTGCAATTTTCGAGATTTTGTTTGATAATAGTGCGACCCCTCCGAAGGTTGTGATCAACGAGGCCGTAGAGCTGGCCAAGTTATTCGGTGGTGAGGCCTCAAGCAAGTTCGTAAATGGTGTGCTTGGCAGCGTCGTGGCCAGACGAGCCTAGTGCACCGCCAGGAGCTTCGTCGTCCGGGGCTCTCGTGCAGCCCCGGAGGTATTCCGGTCAAAAAAAAGAAATTGCGTGCTGAGCAAGGAGGGCGAAAGGCGACCACCATAGACGCCTTTCGTGCGTGGGAAGGAGGTGAAAGGATGGCATTATCGACCTTAGAGAGGGTGAAGAAAATCATCGTCGATCAGTTGGGCGTGGAGGATGACGAGGTGGTGACAACCGCATCCTTCGTCGATGACCTGAACGCTGACTCCCTGGACCTGGTCGAGCTTATCATGTCCCTCGAAGAGGAGTTCGGAATGGAGATCTCCGACGAAGAAGCCGAAAAGATAATCTCTGTCCAGGATGCGGTGGATTATATTAACGAGCATATCGAGTAATCGGAACGCAGTCCGATGAAAAGTGAAGATCGGCAGACCCGTTGCCTGTCATCCTGGTTCACGGCGGGTCTGCTTTTTTGCTTTATCCGGGCTTTATCCGGGCTTTATCTGGCCTGCTGCTCTGCCCACAACGATCTCTTGGAGACGTCGACGGCGAGCCGCAGGCTATGTTGTCAAAGGGGTTTACCGACTTGGCTGAAGACGATAACGTGCAGAAGCTGACGATAGTCGAGCATCTCGACGAACTGCGCTGGCGAATAGTCGTCTGCGCGGTCGCGGTGGCCATCACCTCCGCGTTCGCGGCGTTTTTTGTCCAGCAGATATTCGACATATTGAAGGCGCCCGCGCCGCAGAATCTCCAGCTCATCTACACTCAGATGACCGAAATGTTAATGACCTACTTCAAAGTGATTCTGCTAACGGGCGTAGGGCTGGCCTTGCCGGTAATCGTCTACCAGATAGTGCGCTTTGTGGCACCAGGCCTGACCGGGCAGGAGAAGCGTTATCTCTACGCGCTGATTCCCGGCATATCCATCGCTTTTCTCTCCGGGGTGATCTTCGCCTACTATCTGGTGCTGCCATTTACGGTCAGATACCTCGTGACCTTCAGCTCCGTGGCCACTCCCTTGATCTCGGTCGGGAACTATTTCTCGTTCGTGTCGATGTTCCTCTTCTGGGTCGGCCTTTCGTTCGAGATGCCAATCATCGTCTTCTTCCTGGCCAAGATACGCGTTGTGAACGCCAAGAAACTGGCCTCTTATCGCAAGTACGCCGCGGTCGGCATATTCGTCCTCTCGGCCATCATCACCCCAACCGTCGACCCGTTCGGCCAAATGATCGTGGCCGTACCACTGCTGCTCCTCTACGAGGTTGGCATCCTCCTGGCCCGCGTCGCCTAGCGGGTCAAGCCGCGTTTAATACCCATTACCTCGCGATAGGCCCATCTACTTTTCCACCTTGGTGACCCTCACCAGTGCGCAGTTGTCAAGCGCGCCCGAGACCTTGTCGATATGGTCCAGGTCATGCGGCAATAGCGGATTGAAAGCCACGCCTTTGCCACGGGAGATGGGCATGCTTCTGGCCCAATGGCCGAAGTGACCCGCAATGCCCACTACCTCCGGGTGAATACATTGCGTCAGCTTCACCTTCGTTCTAACCTTGCGCACCGGCGTTTCGAGCCAGACTTCATCCCCATCCTTCAGGCCCTTCCTCGTCGCCACATCCTCATTGATGAGGACAGGGTAAGTGTAGGGCGTCCGCTCGCAGATCTCGTTGATCCAGGGGTTCTCATTGGCATAGGCGCCGTAGGTGAAGGGCAGCTTATAGTTAACGGTGATGAAGTCATATCCGTCTTTCCCTCGCGCTTCGAAGGCATCGCAGGGCTTCCAATCAGGAAGCGGTTGATAGTCGGAGCAATCCCACTGGAACCCCATCTTCTCGACGACGTTCGTCAGTTCCTCGCCTTTAGGCCGGAAGTGCTCGAGGTACACGGGCAGCCTCATCTGCGAGCTCACCAGGTACGGCCCCGGATATGCTTCCTCGGCATCTCGAGGGTACCGAATAACTCCGTGCTCTTTGCCCCATTCCAGGCCTCGCTCCGGGCCAAAGAGCGACTTCATCAGTTTGTCGTGGACCTCATCCAGCGTGTGCTTTCGGTCTGGCTCCAGCAGGTAGGGCTCTTTGAACCGCAAGATGCGGTTCTTCACCTTGTTGTACTCGCGCAGCATGCCCAGTCGGTCGGCGATCTCAGTGGCCACTTCATTGGGATGCATCGTCATATTCTCTGGATCGGAGACCTTCTTCCTGAGCTGGTAGTACCAGTCGTCTTGGCCAACTGTAGATAGATTGGTGAACGCCCCGTCGAAGATCGCGGACTCACCCGCATCCTGCCTTTCGAGGTAGCTCGGCATAGGGAGCACGATGTCGTCGAATGCTTCATCGGTCTCATTGAGCTCGTAGGCGTAGCCTACCACGAAGGGTATCGACTTATAGAACTTCTCTGCCACCTTCAGGTCGGCATAGCAGGTCAGGATCAGGTTGCTCGGATTGTGAAAGGCGACCTCGATTTTGTAGTCTATGCCGAATTTTTCGGGCTCGGAGCCAACAATAGGGAAGAGCACCGAGCCGTGAGGAGCCAGCGGGAAGAGCTCGAGAATATCCATTCGCTTGGGAGCGGTGGGTTGCCGTCCAGGGAACGACGAAGGCGACGTAATGCGCATCAGCCCGCCCGAGCCCGCGTGGGTAAGCATGCCATCTACCCCGCCCTCCGGTGCCCATTCGAATGGCTTCTTGCCCATCGCGGCTGTACTAAGGATTCCCCCCGGCACGTTTACGTTACCCATCAAGATGTTCACTAGCTTCAAAGCCCAGCTTTGATGAAAGCCATGCTTATGCCCTTGCGGTCCTCGTGCCCAATCCAAGGCCGCAGGCCTGAACGGGAACTGCTTGCCTTCCAGCAGAATCGTGCTCCCGATCTGTGCTGCACGGCCGAACTCCTGGGCGATCCTCCTGATCGTCTGTTCAGGAATGCTGGTGATTTTGGAGGAGAACTCGGGCGTGTATTTGGTCACGTGTTGCTTGAGTAAGGCGAAGGTGGGGGTACCCATCCCCCCATTAACGTTGAAGGCACCTTCCAGCGCATAATCTTTGATCGTTACATCGTCATACGTTTTGGCCACGCCGTCAACCGGATCGAATATCAGCGGCTTCCGGGTAGCAGCATCGCGGATATATCGCCCGTCCTTTCCAACCAGGTATGCGCCGTTCGTGCCTTTCTTGACGAACCTCGCATCGTAAATGCCCAACTCGTTGAGCAGCACGTTGATCAACGCCAGGCCAAAGGCCGCATCGGTTCCGGGCCGGATCGGCACCCATTCGTCAGCTTTGGCCGCGGCGTAGCCGCCTATTGGATCTACAACCACCAGCTTCATCCCGCGCGCCCGGGCGTCGGCGAAGTCACGAGCGATGTGGACAAAGGACGTTCGTGACGCCACCGCTCCTTGTGTTCCAACATAGAGGGCGTAGTTGCAGTAGTGGAGATCCACTTGCTGATGGAAGCCGCCGGCGGCCATATGCTCGATGACGTGGATCGACTTCCCGCACTCGTGTGCGCCGGTAGTTTGGACGTGCGTGGCCCCAAGAGTAAGGCCCAGAACTCTCAGGCCGCAGTCGTATCCCCAGCAGTAGATGTGCAGCTTCTCAGGTTTGTCTTTGATCGGTCGCAGCCTCTCCACGATAGTACTGATGGCCTCTTCGTAAGAGATAGGCTGCCACTTCGGATCGACGCCTAATCCCTTCTCTGGATTCGTGCGCTTCAGCGGGATTCTGACTCTATTAGGATTGTAGTGGGCCATTACACCTGCCTTCCCCTTGGCACACATCCTCCCTCTGTTTTGGGGGCTTTCCGGATCGCCCTCGATGCCCACAACGACATCGTCGACGACGTGAACCCTTATGCCACAGCCCACGTAGCATCTATCGCAAGCCGTGGTTACCCATCTTTCTGCCATACTCGCTCTACCTCCTGCGACGTTTCCTGCACACAGGCCTTCCCTGCTGGCGTGCGATGGCCCGCTATTTGACGGCGCTATACTTTGCGAATATCGTATCGAGCTGATCTGCCAACCCCTTGTTGGCCTTGATGGCGACCATGTGGTCCTGCAGTTCCTTGCCTGTTAGAAATGGGTTCCAGTCACCGGACAGCTTCAGCATTTCCTGCTGGAGTTCCTTGTCGTCGCTAAGCTTAACGAATACTTTTCTCAGATACTCGATCCGATCCTGGGGCACGTCTGGTGGCAGGGCAACGGCGGACCCATCCACCATGATAAACCGAAACATTACGTCCATCTCCTTCGGCACCTTCACTCCAAGCTCGCTAATCGTCGGAACGTTGGGGAGGCTCCGGCTTCTCTTCTCCCCCAGGACCATTAAGTTCACGACATTGCCATCTTTCTCCGCTTGCTGCCCAGCCGCGTCGCTCGAGACAATAATATCGGCCTCCCCCCGGCTGAGCGCCATTACCATTCCTTTGTTGCCGTCGAAGCCGGTGATCACCTTGCCATCCAGTCCCAGAATCTCGAACATCATCACCGCACTCAGCGCCTGCGAGCCTTTCGCCGTCGTTCCTGTCCCCCTCAATCCCTTGGCCCGGCGCAGTTCCTCTAGCGTCCTATAGGGAAGGTTCGGGGAAATCTGAAACGATTTTCCGGACGGCTGAATATCGGAAACGAAATTGAATTTTTCAGTCTCGTATTGTACCCCGGGGCTTTTGAGAACGTCGCTCGCTATGTAGCCCAGCGTGTTGTGATGGACCAGGGTCAGGCCATCTCGCTTGGACTGGTTATAGACAAGGTTTTTGCCCTCTTGGCTGCCCACGGCTTCGACCCTCACCGCAGCGCCGGTCTCCTTGGCTAGATACGGGGCGACCAGCCGCGCTAAAAGGTCGGTAGGTCCACCGGCGCTGCTCGAAACCACCCAGTCGATGGCCTTTCCCCGGTAGAAGTCTTCCGGCCTATCCACGGTTTGCGTCTGGCCGCAGCCTAGCGCTAGCCACATAAGCAAGATCGCCGTCCCGATCAACGCCAGTTGCCTCATAGGATTGCCGCGCATTGTCAACCTCCTTCGCTATGCCGCTTTGTTTGCTCGACGAGTTGTATGTCGATTCCGTTCAAAGCTTCTAGATGTCCGTCTACCGCGGTTTGCTAGTCTCTGGATCACCTCCTTGTCGCCAGTCGCGACGCGCCCTTTATTACTCGAGTGCCCGTCATAAGGATGGGGAGGAATTCAACCCCTCCATTCCGCCTTCTTGAAATGCCGGCTCGTCCCGAGGCCGCGTCTAGCCTGGGCTGAAGAAGTATTTAATGCCGTCAGTGGCGAGAATGCCGGCTTCCTACGATAGCCTTCCGTGTGCTGATACGAGCAATGCTGGATCCTGGACCGCCAATGAAGAGTCCCGGCGCGTCAGACACTGCCCCTTTCACAGGTGCGCTGAAAAGTGGGTACGGCAATCGCCACGGCACCGGCGTGATTCTCTTCTGGCCATTTGGTAGGATGGACTACTTGTCGCCAGACGTGAGACGCCGATGCTGATACTTGGCTCTACCGCGACAGTGCGACTTCCGACGATGGGGATGGCGCGACGCGAATCGCTGTTCCTCGACCTTGAGTAGAACACTACGTAGCGGACCTTGGGGGACTTTGTACGAACAAAGAATGTGGTCCGGGGTCAGTATAACATTAAGCCTACAGCCCGTCAAGGCGCTGGACAATCGATTGTAGATGGTCTAGGAAACTATCTGAATGCGGCCATCATCGCGCTTGCGGTCAGGCGGTTACCGGAAGCCTGAGCCTTGTCAGCTAGCTTCTAATTCCAAAAAGATAGTACTGAAGTCAGATATACAGGGCCATTCGACTATGCTAGCCTGGTAGGCAAGAGTTCTCAGCGAGAAAGATGGCGGGTCTCGCCTATTCTGGAGGGAGGTCATGATCGACAAAACGAAGAAGATCGGAGGCAGGTCATGATCGACAAGACCAGGACGATGGCCCGCGAGCCGGGGAACGCCGCAAGCATGTACGAGGTACACGTCAAAGCTCGTCGGGACTTCATCGAGCGGCAGAACACCGGGAAGCTACTGATTAAGTCTAACGAACGTGAGTTTCAGGTCAGCCGGCAGGGGAAGGCCAAGAAGTTTCTCTACCCCGATATGTGGCCAGAGAACGCTCTGCAGGAATGGTCGGTGTTCTTGCACGAGATTGTGACGCACTCGGGAAAACATCGACACCAGGGGAGTCTGGTCATCTTCGTGCTCGAAGGCCGAGGGTACACGGTCGTGGACGGGGTGCGGATGGACTGGAAGAAAGGCGATCTCATCCTGCTGCCGCTCAAGCCCGGGGGCATCGAACATCAGCACTTCAATCTCGATCCCTCCAAATCTTCAAAGTGGATGGCTTTCATCTATATTCCGATGTATAACCAGGTGGCCAGTTTCACCGAGCAGATCGAGCTGTGCCCCTTGTACACAGCGCAGTCTAGCCAATGACGTTGTAGTCCTGGCAATCTTGTTCTTAACTTCATTCTAGCACCAACCGGTTCGCGCTATGTTCTTTTGCCTTCCTCGTCTGGCACGAGGCGAGCGGCGGGCATTAGCCGGAGTTCGAATAATGGCCTCCAGGTGAGAGGCGTCGGCGTTGTGCGGAGGGAAGACCATGGTCGACAAGACGAAGTCCCTGGCACGCGAGCCAGGGGCCAGCGGGAGCTACTACGAGGTACACGTCAAGGCCCGTCGGGACTTCATCGAGCGGCAGAACACCGGGAAGCTGCTTGTGAAAGCCGACGAGCACGAGTTTGAGATCGCTCGCCAGGGGAAGACCAAGACTTATCTGTACCCCGGCCTCTTCCCAGAGAATGCCTTGCAAGAGTGGTCGGTGTTTATCCAGGATATTGTGACGCACTCGGGAAAACACCGGCACCAGGGAAGTCTGGTCATCTTCGTGCTCGAAGGCCGAGGGTACACGATAGTGGATGGGGTGCGGATGGACTGGAAAAAAGGCGACCTCATCCTACTGCCTGTGAAACCTGGCGGCATCGAACACCAGCATTTCAATCTGCAAATCGGACAACCATGTAAGTGGATGGCCTTCATCTATTTTCCCACATATAACCAGGTGGCCAGCTTCACGGAGCAGATCGAGCTTTCCCCTCTGTACGAAGGTTAAGTCCAGGTGATCTCGCGTTAAGTCCAGGTGATCTCGCGTTGAGAACAGGTGATCTCGCGTTGAGAACAGGTCCGGCGGTTTCCTGGTAAACGACGCGGCAATAGACAAGTGTTTGGAGGGACTTATGGTAAGAAGATTGCACGTCATGGTCGCGGTCCTGGTCCTGGTGTTGGTTGTCGCGCTTTTTGTTAGCTGCACCGGAGACGCAGCGCCATCAAGCGGTCAGCAGAGCAAGCCTACCGCAGTTCCTGTATCGGCGGAGAACAAGGGAGAGCTGGCCGCACAGAAAAAGACGGAGCCAGCAGCGGCAAAAAAGGCGACGGCGGTGGAGAAGCAACCGACGACAGTGGAAGAGAAGCTGGCGGCGCTCAACCAGCTTGCACCAGACGCTCGGCAGGCAAAGCTGATGGAGGAGGTCAAGAAGGAGGGCAAGGTCGTCTTCTATACGACGGAGGAGCCAGCGACACTTCGTGCGGAGCAAGAACTCTTCAAGAATAGATATCCTTTTCTGGCCGCAGAGTTCTTGAAGGTTTCGACAGAGGAGGCCCTGCAAAAGACCGTTGCGGAGTTTCGAGCGGGAAAGCAGATTGCCGACGTCATTCAACTCCCCGCAGTCGAGTTCCAGGAGCTAATAAAGGAAGGCGTGATCGGCAAATACCTTTCGCCCGAACTCAAAGTGACGAATCCAGAATTCTTCGACAAAGAGGGCTACTGGTCCACGGCCGAAGCGATTCCAGAGGTGCTGACCTACAACCAGAACCTGGTCAGGGCCGAAGAGGCGCCGAAGACGCTGCAAGACTTACTGGATCCCAAGTGGAAGGGTAAGCTGGCCCGTACGCGACACGGTGGGCGTTGGCTGGCGGCAACCTTGAAGTTCCTGGGCGAGGAAAAGGGGATGGAGTTCGTCCAGAAGCTGGCGCAACAGAATATGACTATTGCCGAGAGCAACACGCAGGTGGCCCAGTTGGTCGTATCCGGTGAGGCACTCGTGGGCTTTGATATCCACGCCTCCAGTGTGATGACCCAGATAAATAAGGGGGCGCCACTGGCCGTCCAGTTTACCGAGCCGATGTACTTCTATTCCTCCGCGGCAAGCATCGCCAAACTTGCGCCTCATCCCTATTCAGCCGCACTGATCATGGACTTCATTATGTCGAAAGAGGGCCAGGAGGTATTTGCTAAAAACAACTGGATCGGTGGGCGAAGCGACGTGAAGTATCCGTGGGGCGACGAGATGAAGACGGTCAAGTCGATAGTAGCTTACAGCCCATCGCTGGTGGGCGACAGATACAACGAGCTGCAGTCGAAGTTCGAATCACTGTTCATACGCAAGTAGCGTTCGTTTTTGTGGAGGTTTGTGAACAAGGACATTATTCCGTACAGCCCAGGTCTGCTGCAGGGCAAGTACAACGAATTTCAGGCCAAGTTCGAGTCGATGTTCGTGCGCAAGTAACGGGGTGAGTGGTGAGAACGATCAGCCTGCAGACCACTATGTTCATTTTAGTAGTTGTCACGATCGTTTACCTGGTTGTGGTGCCCTTGGGCTTCCTGCTGTACGGTAGCTTCCTTGATGCGCCTCCTGGAAGAGAAGCGAATCTGACTTTCGCAAACTACTCGAAGGCGTACGCCTCCCCGCAGACGTATCTCTCTTTGCTGAACTCGATCATTCACAGCGTCGGCGCAGCAGTGATCGCGTTCTCCCTCGGCACTTTTCTGGCGTGGGTGACCGAGAGGACTAATGCGCCGCTTGGGCGGGTCATCTTCTCACTCTCGACGCTCCCCATCTTTGCGCCTACAGTGTTGCTCACGATCGGATGGATGATGCTGTTGAGCCCCAAGACTGGGCTGCTCAATCGTCTGCTAATGAATGCGTTCGGCCTCGAACAGGCGCCCTTCAACATCTTGAGCCTCGGTGGAATGGTGTTCGTCAGCGGCATCATCGAAACCCCGCTAGCATTTCTTTGGATGTGGCCGGTCTTCCGGTCGATGGACCCTTTTTTGGAAGAAGCGTCATTCGTCTCTGGCGCTGGATTGGCTGGCACCACATACAACATCACCCTCAAACTGGCTACACCTGCTCTATTTGCGACCGTGCTTATTGTTTTCCTCCAGACGATCGAAGGAATCGCAGTGCCCATGTTCATTGGTTTACCAGCGCGGGTGATGGTGCTGGCGACTGAACTTCTCCTGGCGGCCAGCAAGATTCCTCAGGATATCAATCTGGCCAGCACATATGCCATCTTCTTGATGATCATCACAATCCTTGGCCTCGTCCTATATCGGCAGGCGACGAGCATCGCATCGCGCTACGTGGTGATCACGGGTAAAGCGTACAATCCGCGCAAGATGGATCTTGGCAGGTGGAAATACCTGGTCTCGGCCTTCACCATACTGTTCTTATTAGTGATAGTGGTCGTGCCCATTTTGGCGATTGCCTGGCAATCCCTGATGCCGTACTTTCAAATGCCTTCGCTAGAAGCGCTACGGCAGATCACCTTCAGCAACTACTTTACAGCCCTGGAAAATGATGTGCCGACGCGTGCGCTGCGCAACAGCGTCATCCTCGGCATAGCGGCCGGTGTCGTGGTCATGGCCCTCACTTCCATTGCCGCGTGGATTGTGGTTCGGAGCAAGATGCGCGGCAGGACAGTGGTCGACTTTCTTACCTTTGTGCCGATCGCGGTACCCGGGCTGGTGATCGGCGTTAGCCTGATGTGGGTCTACCTGGCGCTTCCCATCCCAGTCTACGCGACGCTGTGGATTCTGCTCATCGCCTACGTGACGCGCTACATGCCGCACGGTATGAGATTGAGCTTCACCGCCTTTAGCCAGATCAGCAAGGAGTTGGAGGAGGCATCGCTAGTGAGTGGCGGAACGTGGCTGCGGACGTTTCGCGCCATCTTACTGCCGTTGCTGATGCCTTCCATGTTCGCGGGCGCGCTTTACGTTTTGCTCCGCTCGTACCGCGAGCTGCCATCTTCCTTGATGCTCTCTCACTACGGCACGGAAGTGTTCTCGGTGTCGGTGATGCGTATGTGGGGCTCCGGACTGATCCAGGAGCTTGCCGCCTATTCGATGATTTCAATTGTGGTGCTGGCGGTGCTTGTGTTCGTCGTGCATCGCATAGCTGGCGGGGATAGAGAGCGTGGGGCTTAACGAAGCATTTACTTCTTGAGTGAGGCTGGTGAGATTAAATGATTAGCATTGAGACCCTGCAGCTTACTTTCCCAAGCAGCGTCCGGGCCATCGATCGGGTCAGCTTTGAGGTGCCTGACGGCGTGATGCTCACGCTACTTGGCCCTAGCGGCTGTGGCAAGACGAGCACGCTGCGGTCGATAGCCGGACTGGAGAAGCCGGAAGGTGGAGAGATAAGGATCGGCAACGAGGTTGTTTTCTCCTCTGCTCGGAAGGTTTTCGTGCCGCCGAATAAGCGGAGAATAGGCATGGTTTTCCAGTCGTATGCCATCTGGCCGCACATGACAGTTTTCGACAACGTGGCGTATCCTCTGCGCACCAGGAGGGTACCGAAGGCCGAGGTGGATCAGAGCACGCGCGAGGTGCTCGACGTCGTGGGGCTAGGGCATCTGGCGCGGCGGCCGGCGCCGGCACTGAGCGGAGGGCAGCAGCAGCGGGTGGCGCTCGCTAGGGCGCTGGTAGCTCGGCCGGAGGTCTTGCTCCTAGACGAGCCCTTGAGCAATCTTGATGCGAAGCTACGTGAGGAAATGCGGCTGGAGTTGAAGCAACTCCAGCGCAGATTCAAGATAACGAGCGTGTACGTCACACACGATCAGGAAGAGGCCCTGGCGCTATCGGACATAATCGTCGTGATGAATGAGGGCAAGGTCGTGGAAATAGGTCGGCCGAAAGAGCTGTATCAGAGGCCACGATCGCAGTTCGCCGCCGACTTCCTCGGACTGGCGAACCACTTACGAGGGAAGCTGAGCGCGGAATCCGTGTGCAGCCCCGGACTACACAGGGTTGACACCGACATTGGGCCGGTCCAAAGCGCGGCGTGCTCCGGTTTGGCTCCGGGCGAGGACGTGTTCGTATCTATCCGACCAGAGGATGTACTGACCTCCAAGGAATTGCCGACCGGTGTGGCCAATATATTCCGGGCGAAGGTCACGAACACGGCGTTCCTCGGCCATTCGCAGGATTGCTGGGTGACGGTGGGGGAATACCGGCTTCGGCTCCGCATCCATCCACACTTCGCCATCGAGCCGGGCGAGGAGATCTACCTTGCTATTCCGCCAGAGCATTGCACGATCGTGCGCCCATCCGCAGTCATCTCGGACGAGGCATTGGAGCCGGGTAAAGCCAGTATGCAGGATCGCCCGCTGGCCCGGAGGCAGCTTTCGATGGAGGCCGGTGAGTAGCGCCCAACGGCAACTTACGATAATACCAATTGGCCATGGAAGAGTCCTATGTTCCCCCACCCCACGCAGTTGCCCCACCCCACGTAGGCTAAAGCCATGCGGCTACAGGCCCCGCCCTATGGAATATGGGGCCTATCGAGAGGCAATTGGTATGACATTTTGCGATGCTTCGAGGACGATCCACTCAACTGGCAACGCACACATCCGTAAACGGTTGCCACGATAGCGGCCAACAGCAGTCGCCATTACGTCTATGCTGAACCCGGTATTCTACCCTCTCGTAACCCTTGTGCCCGCCCGTCCAGCCAGCGCCGCGATGGCTTCTTCGAGCGAGCAGATCGCCGCAAAATCGCCGCCACCCTCGACAAAACGCACGGCTGCCAGCACCTTTGGCAGCATGCTCCCCGGCGAGAAGTGCCCTTCGGCGATGTATCTCCGCGCCTCGCTCGACGAGATGACGTCCAGGTCCCTCTGTCTCGGGGTTCTGAAACCGAGGGAAACCTTGTGTACGTCGGTGAGGATCATCAGAATATCGGCGCCAGCGGCAGCGGCGAGTCGCTGCGCGGCCAGGTCTTTATCGACGACCGCCTCGACGCCTTGCAGCCGGCCATCCGGCGCCTTTCTGACCGGGATACCTCCCCCGCCAGAGGCGATGACGACCATCCCCGCCGCCAGCAACTGTCTGACGACCTCGCTTTCGACGATCGCCACCGGGTCGGGAGATGGCACGACCTTCCGCCAGCCTCGGCCGGCGTCCTCGATCCATCGCTCTCCCTTCTGAGCCATCGCCTGCCGGGCCTCGTCGCGGCTGTAGAACGGCCCGATGGGCTTCGTGGGACTGCGAAACGCCGGATCGTCCTGGTCGACGAGGGTCTGACTGGTGATAGTGACAACCTCGGCATCGATATGGCGAAGCCGCAGGGCATTTCTCAGGTTGCGTTGAATCATATATCCGATCTGCCCCTGGCTCTCAGCCCCACAGACGTCGAGGGGCATTCGCGGCACCACGCCCGCAGCCATCTCGTGGCGGATAAGGATATTGCCGACCTGAGGACCGTTGCCGTGCGTCACGAGGAGGCGATCGCCGTGCGCCACGAGCTCCGCCAGTTCCTCGCAGGTGAGCTTAACGGCCTCGTCCTGCTCGTCGAACGTCCCCTTATGGCCCGGCTGCAGAATCGCGTTTCCGCCGAGCGCCACTACGATAGTTCTGGGTTCAGACATAGACAAACTGATCTCTCCCCCGTCAGCACCGACAAAGTGCGTCCTTATGCCAGAATTTTCAATATTTTAGCATAGGCCAATACCTTATGCTAATCTACTTGCATTAGCCTGAAGTTTTGGTACGAAACAGGAGCTATTGTGTCAGGCCTTAATCCGGCGTTAAAATTATCAAAGAAGGAATTGCGAGGAGGGAAACGTGTGAGCTCATTTGTGCTTGGCTTTCAGGATATTGACAAAACAAAACTCATGGTTGTTGGGGGTAAAGGCGCTAACCTGGGGGAACTTTCCAAGATTGAAGGAATACGTCTGCCGGATGGCTTTTGTATTTCTACTGAAGCCTTCAAAAGAATCATTGGGGAAGCGTCGTCGATTGACGAATTACTTGATCAGTTATCGCTTCCCAAGGTGGAAGACCGGGATAAAATCGGTGAACTTAGCGGTGAGATTCGCAGGGTCATCGAAGGGATAGCCATCCCTCAAGACATTATTGAAGAGATCACCCGCTTCCTCTCCAGACTTGATGAAAAAACTGCCTATGCGGTACGATCCAGCGCAACCGCAGAGGATTTACCGACGGCCTCCTTTGCAGGCCAGCAGGATACGTATTTGAACATTATCGGAAAGGATGCAATCCTAAAGCATATCAGCAAGTGCTGGGCATCGCTGTTTACCGAAAGGGCAGTAACTTACCGCCTTCAAAACGGCTTCGACCACCGTAAAGCCTACCTGTCTGTGGTTGTTCAGAAGATGGTCTTCCCGCAGACGGCGGGAATCATGTTTACCGCTGATCCAGTTACCTCGAACAGAAGAATTGTGTCTATCGATGCCAGCTTCGGACTTGGTGAGGCCTTGGTATCCGGCCTGGTGGATGCTGATATCTATAAAATGCGTAGCGGCAAGGTTATCGATAAGAAGATAGCAACCAAGAAACTGGCTATTCATGCGTCAAAAGATGGCGGTACGAAAGAACAGGAGATTGAGCCTGAGCGGCAGAATAGGCAAGCGCTGACGGATGAGCAGATTTTGCAGCTTGAGCGCATAGGCAGAAAGATCGAAGAACATTTCGGCCACCCCCAGGACATCGAATGGTGTTTGGTTGATGATACATTTTATATTCTCCAGAGTCGGACGATCACCACTTTATACC
>JACPRP010000022.1 GCA_016189905.1 Chloroflexota bacterium
CTCATTCGGCGGCATCGGGAAGAGCATCTGAGGGATATGTTGTTTTCTGCGCTCACAACTTTTCAGGAGACAGGTTCGCTGGAGACGACCTGTCAACGTTTTCTGCGCCCGGTAGTCTGACCTATTGTTCTCTCGATCCTCATGCTGCTGCCATCGGATGCCAAGCGAAGGGCCTGGCATTCCGTGGGTTCTTGCGCCCATCAAACGACCAGCCATTAACGCGGTTCCTTATATGATTCGTGACTTTTCGCCAATGTCCAGTAAGTAAGTTGACGCGGCGCTTACACCCCGAGGTGGTGGGGATCGCGGGCCACTTCGGCCGTTGGGCCAGAGGCATGCCCATCACTCAGGATAGGCGAGCCAGGTCACTCTGGGTCAATCCCGTCCTTCCGTAGAAAGGACGGGATTGACGGATGGCAGAACGTATGCGCCTGATTATGACATCAAGTACTAATGAACCGATGCTATTGAACCGACTTGCGCTTTTCAAATATCTGATCAAGCTGATCGGCCAGGCCCTTGTTTGCCTTGATCGAATCTATGTTTTCCTGCACCTTCTTGCCGGGGATAAAAGGCGACCAGACGCCGTTTACCCTCGTCATTTCCTTCTGCAGGTCCTGATTATCGGCCAGCTTCTGAAGCACCTTTCTGAGATACTCAACCCTGTCGTCGGGGACGCCCGGCGGCACCAGCGCAGCATTGCCGCCATCCGATACGTATTGGCGCGCAGGTTCAAGCTCCTGAGGAACCTTGACGCCAAACTCAGACAACGTAGGCACCGCTGGAACGGCTCGGCTTCTTTCCTGACTCATCACCACGACGTTGATCACGTTGCCGTCAGCTTCATCTTGCGCTGCAGAGGCATCCGAGGTGACTAGAATATCGACCTCACCCCGTGCGACGGCCATCGTCACATCCTGTCTAGATTTGTAACCTGTGACAACCTTTCCGTCCAGCCCCAACAACTCAAAGCTCACTGCGCCGCCAATGGCGAGAGCCCCCTTGGCTGAGCTTGCACCAGCTTTCAGCCCCTTCGTCTGGCGCAACGCCTCCAGCGTCTTAAGAGCGCGTTTTGGCGTGGTCTGCATCACATAGGTGGACGGACTGATATCCGCCAGATACCGGAACTTCTCGGCTTCCCATTGGGTGCCGGGCGCCTTAAGGATATCGTTCGTCACAATGGCATTAATGCTATTGTTGGCGAAGGTAAGGCCATCCTTCTGGCCCTCGTTGTACACCCAGTTCAGCCCCTCGTCCGCGCTCAAGTTTTCCACCTTAATCGTGGCGCCGATCTCTTTGGCCACAAATGGGGCAAGCGCTCGTGCGCGCAGGTCCGAGCCGCTGCCGGCACTGCCTGGAGCAACCCAGGTTATGGTCTTGCCCTTGTAAAACTCCTCGGGCGTCGTCGCCTTGGGCGCCGTGGCGCAGCCAAGCGCCAATCCTAGTGTTAGAGCCAGAACCGCGATGATTACCATTATCCTTGGAAGCAGACCCTTCATTCTTGACCTCCTTAATACATTGGCAGGCGTTTTTCGCGTTGCTTCAAGATTATCCGGTTTGCACGATGTACACGTGGCGATGGCAAAAGAGAAGACCTGGTGCAATCTACGAGACGCTAATAGGCCAGGGACTTGGTGCTACCGAGCCTGATAAGCGCGAGGACTTTATACAGATCAACGGCGCCTGGTCCGCGTCGAATATAACACTTGCCCAGGCGCCTGTCAATGTAGATGCTGTCTCCGATAACGTACCCTTCCGAAGGCCTAAATGGTCTTGCCTTCCTCAATCCGTTTCTTAAGATAGGCCGTCGGGTCTGGCGCGTAGTCCTTGAGGTAATCCCCTTCACAGTTGATGCCTGGCAAAGGAGGTATCCAGTCATACTTCAATAGCTCATCAGGATGGCCATATTGAGCGGCCATTGCTCTGAGCTCAGGATCGGAGAGGGCGGCAAGCTGGCCTTTGTCGACAATCTTGTACCAGTAGTCGGTGCCCCTCAGTCTGACCTCGAAAGTGGCAAAGTAGTTGTGCACGTGAATGTGCCCTCTTTGTACGCCATGCTCCCGACAATACTGGTCGGCTGTCTTCTCATCTCTATAGGCCCGACTGCCAAAACCCAGATGAAACACGCCGGCTCTAGAACGCTCTGGAAGGTTGGGATATACCCAGTAACTTTCGAACAAATCGGACTTTCGTCGGAATGCACCTACGGCTGTGCACAGAGCGGTGTCGCAAAGCCAGAAGAGCCCTTTGTCGTGATAGCCTGGCCACTGGATGTCGTTGTGCTTATCCATCAATTCCCTTATGCCGTCTCCGTACCGGCCCCCACCCTTCACTTCGACGAGGCGATCACGCTCGAAATACAACTCGATGCGCGGGAAGAAGCCACAGTGGTTGGCCGTGCCGGCAAGTACGCCATTGGCCTTAGGGAATACGGGAGGGGTTCTCACGTCATAGCCGAGTCTCCCATGGAATTCGCCCGCCGTCACCTGGAACGGATTCATCATCAGATGGCCGCGAACAAACGCGTTATTGTACCATCTTATCGCCTCCTCAGCGGTCAGAGAGAACTCGATGTTTGTGCCTTCAGGATCAGTTATCCTGACTTCTGAGGCTTTCGCCAGGGGCTCAAGAATCCTTCTCTCCATTTCTTCCCACAGGGGCAGGGGGAAATTGTGCGCCCGGGAAAGAAACCACTCCCAGTTGTTGCAGGGCCACGTTCCCCTTAGCTTGTCGCGGTGTTTCCCGAAAGCCCTGGTCGAGTTTCCCCCTGCCACGTCCAGGAACACGCCTGTGTATTCAGGATGTGTGTCCAGGAAAGTGGTCGTAGCTTCGGCCAGCCCCATACCAGTCAGGAGGTCCGCCGTCGTACCCGACGCCTTGCCTTCCTCATACAGGGCTACCTCTCTCCAACCGTCCTCAACACTGTACCGCTCGGGGTCTCTACCGGTCAGCTCTTTGGGGTAAATGAAGCGAACCTCTTCAGCCCCTCCCTCCGTCAGGACCTGTGTCACCGCTTCAGCCACGTACTTGTCCTGGTCTGGAACTGTCACGATGAGCAGCCGATCTCCCTTCCGCACACGGAACTCAGGCACCACTGGGCCGGTTGGCCTGTCTGAAGGCACCAGCTTTGCGGTTAATGCACGCGCCTGCGGAATACAGTCGTCTACGCTTGAAGGCTTCTTATAGTCTGCCGAACGGGGACCAGGATAGCTGTATACGGCCACATCAATTCTCCTTTTGTCGAACCTTCTGATGCTTCGGTACAGGCGCTTTGCCGTGGTGAGGCATCGTCTGTTTGGACCGCATTCTAACACCGCGCGATATCACCTGTCAATTCGGCAATCCCCTGCCACCGGAGAAACCGCAATCTCTCGAAAGCTTGAAAAATCTACTCGCTTGTCGGATAATACCCTGCGATGTGTTGGAGGGTGGGTGCTTTTGGGAGAGCAGGGCGCATCCGCAAAGGAAGAGACTCCCCTAGCCTATCGGATGGTGCGCGGGGGGGTATGGGTGGCGGCGAACTCGTATTTCACCGTCGGGTTCGGCTTCATCGCTAACCTGGCGTTGACCCAAATGCTGGCTCCCGAGGATTTCGGTATCTTTGTCCTGGCCGGGTTCTTCTTTGCACTCATCAATCTCCGGCCAAAGATCGGCATCGGGTTTGCGCTTGCCCAGCGCAAAGAGACAACCGGGGAACTGGTGGGGAGCCATCTGGCGTTGGATATGACGGCGGGGCTCGCGACCCTGCTGCTGGCCGGGGCGGCGATACCGGTGCTGCGCGCCTTCGGGTATTCATGGGACGTGGCCTGGGTAACGTTGGCGCTGGCGGCCGTGGGGATCTCGGACTCATTAATGGGCACGGCGTGGACGCTACTCGATAAGGAACTGCATTTCGGCCAGACTAGCCTGGTGAGCACACTGGCGTTTCCGGTCTCGTATGTGCCCGCGTTCTGGCTGGCGCTGCACGGCGGGAGCTACTGGAGCCTGGTCGCCCAGAATGCGACCTATGCCTTGCTGCTGCTGGTCGGTATGTGGTGGGCGATGACCCGCAAGCTTCCTTATGTCTTCAGGCTACGATGGCGCTTCGATCGGGAGGTTGCGTTAAGCCTCGTTCGTTTTGGCGGGCTGGTGGGCCTGGCTGGTCTGGGTGGACTGCTGGTTGCGCAATTCGATAACTTTCTGGTGGGCACGTTTGTGGGCGTGGCCACGCTTGGGTTCTATGAGCGGGCCTACCGAATCGCCCAATGGCCTGCCCTGCTCGTGAGCACCGTGGCCACACGGGCTGGCTTCTATGCTTATGCGCGATTGCAGGACGACCCGGTCCGATTGCAGAAGACTGTGAGCATGGTGCTGTGGCTGATAACTGTGCTGGCTCTACCGCTGGCGCTGGCCATCTTCGCCTCGGCGTCGGACCTGGTGTCCTTCCTTTACGGCGAACGCTGGCAACCGAGCGTGCTGTTTCTGCAGTTCCTGGTGGTGTTCTCACTGCTGCGCCCGCTGCTGGAGAACGCGGCTTCGATTTTAGTCGCCGTCGGACGTCCGCAGCAGCAGACCCTCGTCGTGGCGATCCAGGCAGCGCTCTTGATAACTGTGGCGACCCCGTTGACGCTGACGTACGGCGCGGTGGGCACTGCTGTCGGGGTGGGGATCGCCTTCGTGATAGGGCTGGGACTGGCTTACTGGCAGGTGCGAAAAGCGGTGGCTCTGTCGTTGTGGGACGCCTTCGCCTTGCCAGCCATCGGAGCCTCGCTGGCTTTGCTCGCGTCCGTGATCCTGACGCACAGCGTCGATCTCGACGTGCTGCCGGTGGCGCTGCGAGTGATAGTCAAGGCCAGCTTTGTCAGCGCGGCCTTCTTCGCCGTGATGCTGGCCGTGCGCCCAAGCTGGTTGATTGGGCGCACGGTGTACTTGAAACAGTTGCTGCGGAGCAGTTATTGAGCGAGGGGTAATAACTGGTGGTGATCAAATCAAGGCTGTTATGCTCAACGGCAGGGCTGGCACGCGGCTTCAGGAAGGGACGACTATCAAGTCCAGGCCGATGGTGGAAGCCGCCGGTACGTAACTGGTGGTTCATAGGCAACTTGATTCTGGTCGCTATCACGTTAGCTTCGGCCACGTTCGCTTTTGTAAGGAACGCCCCGGCTCTAAGTGTCAACGGTCGCCAGGTCGATTTTACGGTTTATTACTCTGCCGCCACAACGTTGAACACTGCAGATCCAGATGCTCTTTACGACTACCCTGCTCCCGAAGGCATCACAGAACAACGTGGTTTGTCTGAGGCCAGCGGCTACTTATATTTACCATTTCTCGCGGTGATGGTGAGGCCTCTGGCGTTGCTTCCGCTCCAACAGGCCGCGGCTGTATGGTGGCTTCTCAACTTGATCCTGGCTCTTGTGAGCGCCAGGTTATTGCTAGGGCTGGCGAACATCGACCCGCGATTCCCGCGTACTTTGCTCGCCTCGGGAATTGTCCTGCTAGTGCCCCCGGTGAATATGACGATAATCCTCGGGCAAGTCAACATTATCCTCCTCGCTTTACTCACAGGTGTTATATTTCTTCTGAATTCGCGACCTTCCCTGCGATGGAAAGAAGTGCTGGCTGGGCTGATGCTCGGGGCAGCCATCGTTCTTAAGCTTTATCCCGCTTTGGTGCTTATTCCACTGGCAATACGTCGCCGCTGGGTTCCCGCGCTTTGGGGCTTGATTGGTGTAGTGATGGCTCTCCTGATTGGCATCGTCGGCGCGGGAGGGACCTTCAACACGGCCCAATACTTTTTTGAGGTCCTGCCGAGCCTGGCAGCCACACCGGAGGCAAGAAATCAGTCACTTTTCGCTATGGTTCAGCGCATGGTGCAGTCATATGAATACAGTTTTTCGGTGTTCAGCTCAAACAATAACATTGTGATGCAAGGGAAATCGTTGGTCGAAGCGCCAGCGGTAGCACCAGCGGTAGTGGTTCTGCTTTCCCTCATGTTTGCCCTGGCTCTTTGGTGGGGCTTGAGGCGGCTGGCGTCGCGGAACGGGCCTATAGGGATAGATATTTCCTTCAGTCTGACGACGAGTCTCATCGTTCTTCCCCTCGTGTGGGACCACTACCATACGTTGTTGCTGATACCCGGGGCGACACTGTTGTCCTTTGCGAGATGGAAGCGCCTCAACCTTACGTGCAGTGTAATACTTGCGGCTGCATTGCTTCTCGTCTTCCAACGCTTTTGGCGGGTGTTCGCTTTCGCTGGTCTCCCTTCTCCATTGCTATCTTTCGGTCTTATGAGTGTTGCGCTAGTCTGGTTCTATACCTTTTATCTGATCAGATCCGGGCGTTGAGAACCCCGATCGACGTTCACGTGAGTCCGGTTAGAAGGACGAGCATTTGGACAGTACGTGTACTCAGAAGCTTGAAAAATCCGTCGCCTTGACCGATAATACTCTCCGGTAACAAATGCAATAAACCAATCCGACTCGGAGGGGCGATGGGCACCTTCTTGCGCACTCACCATGTGGCAGAAAGCAATCGAAAATAGGCCTTGCGGCGGAAGCCATACAGTGTATGCCGTGTAATGCTCGCGACTGATAGCTACTTATGAGTGGGGGCTGACTCGCATTGTGGTTAGGGTGGCAGTAATTGGCGTGGGGAATATCGGCTACCACCACGCCCGCAACTACTCCGAAATCCCAGACGCAACACTGATCGCTGTCGCTGATTTGGATGCGAAACGTGGACAAGCAGCGGCTGAGAGATTCGGGTGTCAGTTCTATGAGCGCTATGAGGAGATGCTGGAGCACGAGAGGATCGAGGCTGTCTCCATCGCTCTGCCAACCGGCCTACATTACCGTGTAGCTTTAGACGTGATCGGCGCCGGAGTGGCGACGCTGGTAGAGAGGCCCATTGCATCCACTGTGGAGGAGGCTAGAACGTTGGTTGCCGTCAGCCGAGAGATGAACACGGTCCTGGCGGTAGGTCACATCGAGCGCTTCAATCCGGCTGTGCGAGAGCTCAAGCGACGGATAGATGCGGGAGAGTTGGGGGACGTCACGTCTGTGGTGGCCAAGCGGGTAGGGATGCTACCCCCCCAAGTCAAGGACGCCAACGTCATCGTGGACCTGGGAGTACACGATATCGACATCATCAACTATTTGTTGGGGAAGCTACCGACCGCGGTTTCAGCGACGGGTGGTCGTGCCCTGCTCTCAGATCGCTTCGACCACGCCGAGCTCTTCCTGAAATACGATAATATCGGGTGTTACATCCAGGTTAACTGGATCACTCCGCTCAAGATCAGAACGCTTTCGGTTACAGGAGCCAGGGGATACGCCGAGTTGAATTACATTACGCAGAAGCTAGACATCTATCAGACCAACCTCGAGCGCCATTTCGATGACTTCGGTGACTTCGTCCTCCGCTTTGGCAATCCACAGACCATCGCCGTGCCTTTAGTACAGGAAGAACCTTTGCGTCTGGAGCTACAGTCCTTCCTGCAAACGGTTCAGGGCCTCGACAGTGCGGTGGTTACCGGCGAGGAAGGGGTGGAAGCGCTGATCGTTGCCGAGTGGGCGATGAGACAAATGGGCGTGGTAAGTGCGTCGGCGTGAGTGAGCCAGACGCTTGTGGTGGACGTGCCTATTAAGCTTGAGAGGCGATTGGGAGCATTTTGTGTCTAAGTTAGCCAACCGCGCTGCCGCGATGAAGCCTCTATCACTGCAAGAAGGCTTGCTTCTAGGCCTGATCCGCGTCGGTCCGTTCACTGAGATTGAACCCAATGTGGAGTTCAGAAGCGGTGATCCGACGGTCACAAACCAGATCATCGTCGGAGCCAACTGTCGGATTGCGTCAGGCACAGTGATTTATCCTGGCGTTCTGATCGATGATGGCTGCGACATTGAGCACCATGTCGTTCTCGAGCACGACGTTCGAATCGGGGCTGATACGTATATTGGCCACGGAAGTATTCTGAGCAGAGGCGTTCGCTTGGGCTGCCGCAACATCGTTTATGCGAACAGTGTGGTGGCAAATCGGACCGAGATCGGCGACGATAATGCCATCGGCCCTTTCGCTGCTATCGGGTTTGAGCCACAGGACAGACGCACGAGGGTGTCTGCTGGGCGCATCCTGATAGGCAGTCGGAATGTGCTGCGGGAGTTCGTCACGATTCATCTTCCGACCATTGAACTGACCGAGATCGGCAACGATTGCTTCATAATGGCCTACAGTCATATCTCTCACGATGCGCGAATCGGCGACCGGGTCGTGATGGCGAACAACTGCCAGATTGGCGGACACACTCAGATTCTGCATGACGCAAACCTGGGGCTGAGTTGTGTCGTCCATCAATACACGGTCATCGGCGCTGGAGCGATGATCGGTATGGGCAGCATCCTTACCAAAGATGTTCCCCCTTACGTGACGTTCATTAGCACAAGGGCAACCAAGCTGAACCGCGTCGGCTTAGAGAGACGAGGTAAGAGCGCTCAAGACATTCAGGCTCTGGCGCAGTTGTATGATTGCGCCCGGGAACGGCCCCTTGGCGAAGCCGTGCAGCAGCGAGAAGGCGGGTGGTGGCAGGCCGACTTCGAGGAATTCCTGACCATAAGCCGACGTCAAATCTGTGACTATTCAATAGTCGGTGCCAGTGTAGCGGAGTAGGAAGACGTGATTCCGATCAGTTCACCGGTCTTAGATCGAGCCGAGCAAGAAGCGGCAAGTGCGGTATTAGCCTCGGGAAGGCTGGCGCAGGGGCCTTGCGTCACCGAATTTGAGCACGCCTTCGCCGATTATGTCGGCGTTAAGCACGCCGTCGCTACGAGTAATGGCACTACGGCGCTGCACGCCGCCTTGCTCGCGCACGGAATCGGCGACGAGGACGAGGTGATCACCACGCCCTTCACCTTCATCGCTTCTGTGAACGCTATTATTTACGCCGGTGCGAGGCCGGTGCTCGTGGACATCGACGATAGCTTTAACATCGACGCCTCTCAGATAGAAGCGGCCGTCAGCCGGAGGACCAGAGCTATCATGCCCGTGCATCTCTACGGCCAACCGTCCGCTATGGACGCGATTATGCAGGTTGCCCGCGAGCATGGCCTGGCGGTAATTGAGGATGCGTGTCAGGCCCACGGGGCCGAATTTGCTGGCCGAAAGGTTGGCTCTTTTGGAACCGGGTGCTTCTCCTTCTATGCGACAAAGAATATGACAACAGGCGAGGGCGGGATGGTCACTACCAACGACGACGAGATCGCGGACAAGGCGCGTCTGGTCATCAATCACGGCGTGAGCACGCGTTACCATCACGAGATCCTTGGCTACAACTACCGCATGACCGACATAGCAGCGGCGATTGGGATCGTGCAACTCAAGAAACTGCCGACGCTGAATGCCCGCCGGCGCGAGATAGCCGGACTTTATGATCAAAGGCTCGGCAAGCTTACCGGCCTGATCTTGCCTCGAGTTTTCCCAAACCGCAGCCACGTATTTCACCAGTATACTGTGCGGATTACGCGGGATTTCGGGTCCACCCGTGACGAGGTAGCTGACTTTCTTAAGGAGAAGGCGATTGCAACAGGTATTTACTATCCCATTCCAGTTCACCGACAGAGAAGTCTGCAGCAATGGGAACTGGCCAACTGTCCATTTGCAGTGACAGAGCAGATGGCCGAAGAGGTCCTTTCCATTCCGGTTCATCCCGGGCTCAGTCCGCTGGATGTCGAACATGTGATCGATGCTATCAAATCGCTAGGAGGGATGCGATGAGCCCTTCCACAGTAAGCGTTTTGCTGCCCTCTTATAACAGGGCGCCATACGTGGAGCGAGCCATTCGTAGCGCCCTCGACCAGACCTACCAAGACATCGAGGTCATTGTCGTGGATGACGGGTCGACAGATAATACTGGCGAGGTGGTGCGGCACATTACCGATCCGCGCGTACGCTACATTTATCAAGAGAATAAGGGTATCTGCGGGGCGCTGAACGCTGCATTCCACGCCGCGAATGGACCTTACATCGCCATTATGGGCTCCGATGACATCTGGCTGCCAGAGCTACTTACCGAAGAGGTGCGTGTCCTAGAGACACAGCCTGGGATTGGCCTGGTATACGCCAGGGCTCAGGGCATGGATGTCAACGAGATCCCCCTGACCAAGTTCCTCGGGGTACCGGAGAAGTATCCTGGGCAGACGTTCAAGAGTCTCATCTATGGTGACCACGTCTGCGGAATCACCACCGTTGTGCGACGCAAGCACATCGAGGAGGTTGGGCTATGGGACGAGAACATCATCGCCAACGAGGACTGGGACATGTGGCTTCGTCTATCACTAGTATGTCAGTTTCATTTCATCGACAAGGTGCTCGCTCGCTATCGTGTCCATTCAGGGAATATCACGGGCATCAAATCCGACCGCTTTGCACGGCTCACGCTCGATCGCGTCAGAGTGGTGGATAAGGTGTACGCGAGACCCGATCTCCCGCCTGAGATTTTAGATATGAAGCAGGTGGCCTATCGCAACGTTTATGTCGACGTGGGCCTTCGCTGGATGAGCGCGCGGAAGTGGCGAGAAAGTTTGAACTACTTTGGCAAGGCTGTTCGGTTTTCAGGAAAGCCATCGGTCACAGTGGTGCGCATTTTGTATCTCATAGCCTTTCGTGATTTGCTCAGCAAACAGGTGTGGGGCACACAGCTCATCAACGCTTTGATCTGTTGGCGCCGTCGATGGGCCGGATGATCCAGCGGCGTAAAGGGGGAGACGCGGTCGCCGAAGCACCTGAACCTCGATACCCTGTCTACGCTATGGTGAGCACAGACATCCGCCGCGACCTGGTGGCGCCGTTGCGGCATATGACGCGACTGCGGCTGAAGCACTTCTACCGCCAGGCTTCGTACGGCGACCTGATGCCCGACGAGATGGACGAGAACCTTGTCGCCTATCGAAGCCTGCTGGACCTGTTTCACCGCTTGCAGGAGGCGCGGCCGGATATTCTCCAGGGCGTCGAGCCATTTTCGATTCGGCTTCTGCCGTACCTTTACGCCGCTTTTGTGGCGGCCCGGTCGCGGCAGATACCGCTCGTGGTCGTCACGCTGGAGAACCGGCCTCTAGACGTGAAGCATGGGAAGCTCTTTTCGCGGATACTGCGAACGATGCTGCGACCCGTGCTCGGATACGCCAATCTGATCGTGTATCTCAACGAGGGGGCGCGCCGCAACGTGCTCTCGGTCGGACCATATGTAGATAAGCTGCAGAGGCTGATGTATGGCACCTGGGGGGTGGACCTGGACGAGTTTACACCTCAACGCGACGGCCGTGAGCCAGAGCTCGGGCGTGATCCGGTTCTTCTCTTTGTCGGCCGGCTGCACGTCGAGAAAGGGGTTTTCGATCTGCTGGACGCGTTCGGCGCGGTCAAGTCGCGGGCCGCGGGTGCAAGGCTGGTGCTGATCGGCGACGGGCCGGCGCGCGGCGGGCTAGAGCGCAAGGTCGGAGTGCGTGGCTGGACCAGGGACGTCATCCTGGCCGGCACCGTGAAGAATCGTGATCTGCCACCCTATTTTCGCGCCGCCGATGTCTTCGTGGCCCCGTCAGTGACCACCCGCAAATGGGAGGAGCAGGTCGGGATGACGAACATTCAGGCGATGGCGTGCGGTGTACCGGTGATCTCCACACACAGCGGGGCTATTCCTGAATTTGTGCCCGATGGCGTGGCCGGCGTGCTGGTGCCCGAGCGCAGCCCGTCTGCGCTTGCCGAGGCGATCATAGATATGCTGGACGATAAGGCGCGAGGCCAACGTATGGGCGAGGCCGGCCGAGAGTATTGTACGCAACATTACGATGCCCGCCAGAACGTCCGCCAGGCCGAAAATGCGCTATTAGGGCTGGTGGAGAGAACAAGATATGCTTGAGGCGACGTGGCGCTCTGGCTGGAGCACCCTCGAGCGGCGGCCGTATACATGGTTGATAGGCATCTACGCACTTTGCGTGCTCGTGTTTGTGGCCACGCTGCCAGTGCCACGCGTCGATGGGCAACTGGTAGGCTCGGATGGATCTTTCTACTATTCCTATCTGCCAACGCTATTCATCGAGGGCAATCTCGATTTTGCCAAAGCGTATGGCTCATTGCTCGGGAACGACGTCGTGGAGAGGATGCAACCTACGGCCACAGGTTTGCTCCCAAACGCCTACGCAATCGGCTCAGCGCTGCTATGGTCGCCTTTCTTCCTGGCCGGCCACATGCTCGTGCTTCTGCTGCGTGCCGCTGGTTTTTCCAGCGCACCAGACGGCACCGGGATGGTGTATCAGGCAGCAACCCTCCTGGGAAGCATCACTTATGGCTTCGCCGGTCTGCTGCTGATTCACCAGTCGTGCCGTCGCTTTTTCAGCCGCGCGACGAGCACCCTGGTGGTCATTCTTATGTTGCTGGCCACCAGTCTGATCTACTATGTAGTTGTCGAGCCCTCAATGTCGCACACGACTTCGCTGTTCGCCGTGGCCTTGTTTGTCGAGCTCTGGCTCGCGTTTCGTCCAGGTCCTACCTTTCGACAGTGGGCCGCAATCGGTGCGGCCGGGGGATTGATTGCTCTGGTGCGTCTCCCAGACACGACGTTTCTCGCGCTCCCCCTGTTGGACGCGCTACTGGCCCGCGACGGGTATTCAAGGCGCTTCCAATTCGGGATGCTCGCCTTCGGGCTTGGCGCTGTGGCTGTCTTTGCGCCGCAAATGGCGGTGTGGCATGTGTTGTACGGGTCTCCTATTACCCCCGGCTACCTCTATACCGATCAACCGACGTTCTTCTGGCTCGCGCCGAAACTGATGGAGGTTCTGGTCTCGCCGCTGCACGGTCTTTATCTCTGGCATCCGTTGCTGATCTTCGCCACCATCGGACTGATCTTTTTCCATCGGCAGAATGGCCGTCTGGCGCTACTGCTCGCCTTTGGCCTGGCGATGCAGGTGTACGTGATCGGCAGTTGGCGTGACTGGGGTCAGGGCGATGCTTTCGGCGGGAGGATGTTCATCAGCTCATATCCGGCACTGGCTCTTGGGCTTTGCGCGTTCATCCAATGGCTAGAGAGGAAGGGCCATCTACATACATTTGGCACGTTTGCCATCGTATTCGCCGTGTGGAATGGGCTTTTCCTGGTGCAGTACCGCTTTGGCTACATCCCGATGAACGCGCCGCCTTCGCTGGAGGAGCTTACTATCGGCAAGGGCTCGATGCTAATCGACCTGTTGCGCAGACTCACCACCAGGATGGGACGCTAGCAATGCGCATCGGAATCGACACACAATCGACCCTTGGTCGGAAGACAGGTATCGGACAATATACGGCAAAGTTGCTGGGGGCGCTGCGGCGGGTGGCTCCGGAGCACAAGTATCTAGAGCTAAGCCTGGGCCGCGAGGTGGTGATGCGCACCGACCGGCGGCTTTGCTGGCAACAGTTGGCTTTGCCGCGACGGTCGCGAGCGGCACACGCCGACCTGCTGCACGTGACCGGCTTCGACGCGCCGCGCTGGAAGCCATGTCCGGTGGTGTTCACAGTCCATGACCTAATCGGTGCGCTATTCCCCGAGAACCTGCCGCCTATCGCCCGCATCTACTGGTCGCGGTGGCTTCCGTTCACGGTCCGCTTTGCCGATGCCGTGCTGGCCGATTCAGAATGCACGCGCCGCGATATCGTCCGCCTTGTCAATTTCCCTCCCGAGCGCATTACGGTCGTTCCGGCAGGGGTGGACGAGGTATTCCGTCCACAGGCGAAGGCAGAAATCGAAGCCTTTAGAGAACTCCGTGGCCTTCCTCAGGATCTGATCCTGTACGTGGGCACGATCGAGCCGCGGAAAGGTATCGACACATTGATCGATGCTTTTGCCGATGTGGCGATGCGTCACCCGCACCATCTGCTCATCGCTGGCAAGCGAGGCTGGTACTGGGAGCCGATTCTGAGGCGGATCGCGGATCGGGGCATGGAAGGGCGAATCCATTTCCTGGATTACGTTCCTGAGAGCGATCTGCCGGCGCTTTACGCGTCGGCCGCCGTCTTCGTTTTCCCATCGCGCTATGAGGGCTTTGGCCTGCCGGTGCTCGAAGCTATGGCGTGCGGCACCCCGGTTATCTGTTCCAACGCCGCATCGCTGCCTGAGGTGGCGGGCCAGGCGGCAATCCTGGTGCCGCCAGATCAATCGTGGGCGCTTGCCGAAGCCATCGAAGCGGTTCTGACCGACAAGGGATTGGGCGATGACCTGCGGGAGAAAGGGCTGCACCGCGCAGCGGAATTCACTTGGGAGAAGACCGCACAGGCGACGCTAGAAGTCTATCGCAAGGTGATAAGAGAGACTTCTGGGGTCACGCGAAGTCGTGAGGGTGGGCGATGAAGATTGTTCTCGACGTCACACCGGCGGTCCAGCAGCACGCCGGTGTGGGGCGCTACGCCGAGCAGTTGGCAAAAGCGCTGGCCGCGGGGCAGAGCGGAGATGAGGTTGGGCTATTCTACGTCGATTCCCAGGGACGGGCGCCGCGCGCGCCGCTGGGCGCGCTGCCGAGTAGAGCGCTTAGTTGGGGAAACAAACGTTGGCGACTTTCGGCTCTCCTTTCCATTTACTCTGGCGTCGCTGTGGATTCTATGTTCGGCGATGCCGATGTCTTTCACGCCACAGATCACCTGCTGCCACGCCTGCAACACGTGCGCTCGGTTTTCACCCTGCACGATACCGCTTACATCGAGCATCCCGAGACACATCTCCCGCTGAACCGCTGGTTCCTGAGACTCATGATGCCTCATTTCTTGCGGCGTGCCGATGCCGTTATCTGTGTCTCACAGTTTACCAAGAAGGAAGCGGTTCGCCGCTATGGACTGGGTGAGGCCAAGACTTACGTGATCTCCGAGGGCGTGGACCAACGCTTTCGTCCGGTCCAGGAGCCGGCTAGGCTGGCGGCCACGCGGGCGCGGTATAGTTTGCCAGAGCGATTCATCCTTTTCGTCTCGACCATCGAGCCAAGGAAGAATCTCCCGACCCTACTTCAGGCGTACCGAGCTTTGCGGGCTGAAGGCCGGGCCGAGAAGCTGGTAGTAGTGGGACGGAAGGGCTGGCTTTATCAGGATACCTTCTCGCGCTTGCGACAGCTCGGGCTGGAGGGTGAGGTGGTTTTTCCCGGCTACGTGGCTGACGAAGATCTGCCCGTCTTTTACGCCCTCGCCAGTTGTTTCTGCTTCCCATCGCTGTACGAGGGATTCGGACTCGCGCCGCTAGAGGCGATGGCCACTGGCTGCCCGGTGGTGTGCTCCAATGCCGCGAGCCTCCCCGAGGTGTGTGGCGACGCAGCAGTGCTGGTGCCACCCAAAGATTTGACAGCGCTCGTGGCTGCCCTTCGCCGAGTGCTCGATGATCCCGCCCTGCGTGAAGTCCTTGGCGCTCGTGGCTTGCAGCAGGCGGGCAGATTCAAGTGGGAAGATGCCGCACAAAAGACGCTGGACGTGTACAGGGCGGTGTTTCTTGCAGAAGGCCATTGACGGGCTACCTGCTTGCCAATATAATGTTGTGCGCGAGGCTAACCCGATTGTAGGCTGAGAACATTTGTGCTATAATTGCCGCGCGATTGAACGAGTTGCGGAACCGCGCGCCTCAAGTGTTGAGAGAGTTGATGTTAAGTGGTTGAGAAGTCAGTTGAAGGAGTGGAGCGAAAAGTGATTGACAACAAGGAAAAAGAGAGAGCACTTGAAATCGCCATCAGCCAGATCGACAAGCACTTCGGCAAGGGATCGATAATGCGTCTCGGAGACAGTTCGATGAAGCTCATCGTCGAGGCCATCCCAACAGGGTCTATCGCCCTCGATCTGGCTCTTGGGGTGGGCGGCGTTCCCCGAGGGCGTGTCACCGAGATATTCGGTCCCGAATCAGCCGGCAAGACGACGCTCGTCCAACACATTATCGCCGAAGCCCAGCGGCAAGGAGGTATCTGCGCCTTTATCGACGCCGAGCACGTGTTCGATCCAGAATACGCGAAGAAATGTGGTGTCAAAGCAGATGAGCTATATATCTCGCAGCCTGATACGGGCGAACAGGCTCTGGAAATAGCCGAGGCACTGGTCCGCAGCAACGCCATCGACATCATCGCCATCGACTCGGTGGCGGCCCTTGTGCCCCGGGCAGAGATCGAAGGGGACATGGGCGATGCCCACGTAGGCTTACAGGCGCGGCTGATGTCCCAGGCGCTGCGCAAGCTGACGGGCGCGATCAACAGGTCCAAAACTGCCGTGATCTTCACCAATCAACTGCGCGAAAAGATCGGCGTGATGTTCGGCAGTCCGGAGACGACGCCAGGTGGCCGGGCATTGAAGTTTTATGCCTCGGTGCGCCTCGACATACGCAGGGTCGAGACCATCAAGCAGGGCACCGAAATCATTGGCAGCCGCACAAAAGTAAAGGTCGTCAAGAATAAGGTGGCACCGCCCTTCAGACAGGCCGAATTCGACATTCTGTATAACGAAGGCATATCCAAAGAAGGCGGCCTGCTCGACGTCGGCATCGAGATGGGTATCGTAAAGAAGAGCGGCTCTTTCTTCAGCTACGCCGAGACCAGGCTCGGCCAGGGTCGCGAGAACGCCAGGGAGTTTCTCAAGAACAACGCTGAGACCGCGGTCGCAATCGATGCGCAGATTCGGGCGAATGTGCGCAATCTCAAGGCCGTGGAGCCTGTGCCGGTGGATGACGACTAGATCGGGCACTATCACAGGTATAGAGCTTCAGCAAAAACGCCGCACCCGCGTCAACGTCTTCGTGGACAATCGGTTCTCTTTCAGCCTGTCCGCCGTCGTCGCCGAGGGGGCAGCGCTGAAGCCTGGAGTGTCCCTCTCCGACGAGCAGATCGAAGATCTGCTCAACCGCGATGAGTTTCAGAAGGCGATGGATTCCGCCCTGCGTTTCCTATCGTACCGGCCGCGCAGCGAAAAAGAGGTTCGCCAGAACCTCGCGCGTAAAGGTTTCTCGGAATCTTTTGTGGCGAAAATCGTCGCGCGCCTCACAGACCTACGACTGATCGACGACGAGGCATTCGCGCGCTTCTGGGTGCAGAATCGGGAGGAACACAGCCCTCGCTCGCACAGAGCGCTCAGGTTCGAGCTCCGGGCAAAAGGCGTGGATTCAGACGTCCTTGAAGAGGCAATCGAAGATACTGCCGATCAGGAAAGCAGCGCTCTGGCGGCGGCGAGAAAAAAACTGAGGGCCTTGAAGAATCTGGAGTACAATGATTTCCGCCAGAGGCTGGGTGGCTACCTTGGGCGACGCGGCTACGACTACGAGACGACAAAGAGCGTGGTGAATACGCTCTGGCGTGAACAAAGTGCCCCGAATCGCCAGGAGTAGCGTAATCGGTCCAAGACAAAGCATTTCTTGCTCTTGTAGCTTTTGCACCCCTCTCGAATCGCGCCTCGGGCCCGATGGAACACAGACATTTTTGCCAGGCGCTCAGGCATCCTCTCCTTCTTGACAGTCTCTTGCAAAATAGGTATTATTAGCCTGATGGAGTGCGTCAACCTGGTGTTGGCGCACTCGCGCAAGGGAACGAGGTGAGGCATGTTACAAAACTTAGTTGAAGCTGTACCGATGGCCGTAATCAGCGTGATTATCGCTGGCATCGCCTTCGCCTTCGGCTATTTCTTCAAAGAATATAAATCCCGTGAGGAAATGAAGAGCGCTGAGCGGTCTGCGGAGCAAATTCTAGCTGATGCCAAGGCAAAGCAGCGCGAGACGACTCTCGAAGCCAAAGACGCTGCCTTGAAGATACGAGCTGCAGCGGAGGTCGAAGTCCGCGATCGACGCGCTGATTTGCAAAGGCAGGAGCGTCGCCTACAGCAAAAGGAAGAGAACCTGGATCGCAAGGTTGAGGCATGTGAGCGGCGCGAGCGTACGATCAGCCAGAGGGAAAAAGAGACGGACAACGTTCGCGCCGAAATCGAACAACTGAAGCGTGACCGAGTCAAGGAACTCGAGCGCGTTTCTGGGCTCTCTGTCGAGCAAGCAAAAGAGATTCTGTTGAAAGCAGTCGAGAACGAAGTCCGCGAAGATGCGGCGCGGCGGGCGCGCGAGGTCGAAGCTGCCGCGAAAGAGGAAGGCGAACGACGTGCTCGCCACATCATCGCCGCTGCGATTCAGCGTTGCGCATCTGACCAGGTAGCAGAGACCACCGTATCGGTTGTGCCGCTCCCCAGCGATGAGATGAAGGGAAGGATTATCGGTCGGGAAGGAAGAAACATTCGGGCGCTCGAAAGCGCCACAGGCGTCGATCTCATCATCGACGATACTCCGGACGCGGTAACGCTATCTGGTTTCGATCCCGTTCGCCGTGAGGTTGCCCGCCTGGCGTTGAGCAAACTCGTGCTTGACGGAAGAATCCACCCCGCTCGCATCGAGGAAGTTGTCTCGAAGGCCAAGCAGGAAGTGGAAACCACGATTCGTGAAGAAGGAGAGCAAGCGGCAATAGATGCTGGTGTGCACGGTTTGCATCCAGAGTTGATCAAGATCGTGGGTAGGCTGAAGTACCGCACAAGTTATGGCCAGAACGTGTTGATGCATTCTATAGAAGTGGCCCATCTCGCGGCAATGATGGCCGCTGAGATCGGAGCTGACGTGCACGTGTCTCGCGTTGCCGGGCTGTTGCACGACATTGGAAAGGCTGTAGACCACGAGGTCGAAGGCCCTCACGCGCTGATCGGCGCCGATCTGGCCAAGCGATTCGGGAAGTCGGCGAAAATCATCCACGCCATCGCCGCGCACCACTCTGAGCAGGAGCCACAGACGGTCGAAGCCGTGCTCGTTCAGGCCGCCGACGCAATCTCTGGGGCGAGGCCGGGTGCTAGAAGAGAAACGTTGGAGAACTACATCAAACGGCTGGAGGCTTTGGAAGGGGTGGCTAACTCCTTCGACGGCGTCGATAGGTCATTTGCAATTCAGGCTGGCCGCGAAGTACGCATCATCGTCAAACCAGAAGAGATCGACGATTTGGGAGCCACGAGGCTGGCTCGCGATATCGTCAAGAAGATAGAAGAAAGCTTAGAATATCCTGGACAAATAAAGGTCACGGTAGTGCGAGAAACCCGCGCAGTGGACTACGCCAAATAGAGAAAGGACCGAATGTTGCGGGAATTCGCCGACGAACCCGCACCACTCTAAGCCGGCGAGTAATAGGTATCACGCATATCAGGGAGGTGATCGACTGCCAGAAGGATTTTGTGCCCTTCTCCCGAGGATTCGTTTTCTTTGGAGACCTGGGCACATTTTGTAATGTGCTAATGTGTTATGGCCATGGTCTCAAGCTATGTGCTGCTCGTCGTAGATATCATGCCGGCAGCGCAATCAGCATCAGGCGTAATGCGAAATTTGCTACAGTCTAACCGCCTAGCTCTGCTGGCCCTCCCGATAGCGGGGTCCTAACATCGGGACGGGGTGCCCAACGACTGGCACTCTGGGGTCTGGTTCTGCGATTGATAACGCGGGATCAGCTTGCGCCAGCCTCTGCTTGTCGAGTGGACAGGAGGCGAGGAATATGGAGCCAGAGATTCTCAAGGTATCAGCACAGTCCAGACCTGGTGCCGTGGCAGGTGCTATCGCTGGGACGATCAGGGAAAAGGGGAAGGTTGAAGTACACGCCATCGGAGCTGGAGCCGTCAACCAGGCAGTAAAGGCGATCGCCATCGCTTCACGCTATTTATCGACAAACGGCATTGAAATAGTGTGCGTTCCAGCATTCACGGACATCACGATAAACAACGAGGAACGGACCGCCGTAAAGCTAACGGTCGAAAGTAGGGAAAGGCTGGAATAAGATCCACCACTGTTTTGTGGTGGTTACGGATTGCCGCTTTGACAAGTAAGGTTGACCTTCACGCGCATACAACCGCCTCAGATGGCGTGCTGAGCCCTGAGGAACTGGTATCGTTGGCCCTGGAGCGCGGCCTGGAGGTCATCGCAATAACCGACCATGATACTACCGAAGGGATATCTCCCGCGCTGAGGGCAACGGAGGGTACCTCTCTGGTGGTCATCTCAGGTATCGAGATCAGCACGGATATCCCCAGGACCGAGGTGCATATCCTCGGCTACTTCGTCAACTGGCGCAACCGGCAGTTCCAGCAGAAACTGGTACGGTTGCGCCGCTCGCGGGTAGATCGAGCAAAGCGCATGGTCGCCAAGCTGCGTGAGTTAGGCATGCCAGTGCAATGGCAGCGTGTCTTGGAAATCGCGGGCAGCGGTACGATTGGAAGGCCCCACGTTGCGCAGGCGCTCTATGAACGAGGCTTTGTATCATCGCCAGTCGAGGCGTTCGCCAAATACATAGGCCGCAACGGGCCTGCTTATGTCGAGCGCTATAAGCTCACTCCAACCGAGGCGGTTAAGCTAATCAGCAGCACCAATGGGCTTGCCGCCCTGGCGCATCCGGTAATCGTGCCCCAGCCCGGAGCAGAGACGGGGGAGCAGATCGACCTTGAATGGTTGCTCCCTCAGCTCGTTGACGCGGGCCTGGTCGGCATGGAAACCTTCTATGCTGGTTACACGACGGCAATCACCCAGCGTCTCCTCGACATAGCGCATCGCTATCATCTGGTGCCAACCGGCGGCAGCGACTTCCACGGCCGGGGCGGCTATACGGCCGATCTGGGAGAGATCGAAGTGCCGCGCTCGACGATCGATGCTCTGCAGGCCAGGCTGGGGCAACGCGGACGGTAGGGCGTTGGGCGGATGATCGTTACGTTTATGCATTTCTATCCTGCGCTAGATACCCCCAAAGATTTTGCCGTTTCCTGTTGAAGGTGTTATAATCCGAAATACTCGGGTGAGGAGGTTCGGCTTGATTCGGGAAAGAATTGCTCTACTGTTGAAGGAAGCGATTCAACGGGCACAGGCGAAGGGAGCACTTCCCCCGGTCGCCGTGACCGAGGTCGCTCTGGAGCGCCCGCAGAAGCCGGAGTTTGGCGATTACGCGAGCACGATACCGCTCAAGCTATCACGGGCAGCGCGCATGAGCCCGATGGCTATCGGCAAAGCCATCGTGGACGAGGTTTCTTCTACAGACCTGATTGGCAAGGTCGAAGCAGTTCCCCCTGGTTTCATCAACGTGACGCTCAGTGAAAGCTGGCTGGCGAACCAGGTCGACGCGATCATCGCGGCGGGGCCGGCTTTCGGTGACATCGCGCTCGGCCGTGGCGTGCGAATGCAAATTGAGTTCGTCAGCGCAAACCCCACGGGACCGCTCACGGCCGCGAGTGGCCGGGGTGGGGCTCTGGGCGATACACTCGCCAACGTCCTGTCAGCAGCCGGCTTTGAGGTGGAGCGAGAGTATTTCATCAACGATGCTGGGAGCCGAATGGAGGTTTTCTTTCAGACGGTGTACGCACGCTACGCCCAGGCGCTTGGCCAAGCCGAGGACGTGCCACCCGAAGGCTACCACGGCACGTATGTTAGCGATCTGGCCCAGGAAATCTTACGGGAGTACGGTGACAGGTTCTTACGGCTGCCACGGGAGCGCGCAACTGAGGAGATGGGCCGTATCGCCCTCGACAGGATGGTTGGGGCGGCGAAGAGAGACCTGGCGGATATGGGCGTCAGGTACGATTGCTGGTTCAGCGAACAGAGCCTCTACGATAGCAGCCTGGTGAAGAAAACGCTGGAGTTGCTGCGGTCACGAGGTTTCACCGACGAACGAGAGGGCGCGCTGTGGTTCACCAGCTCGGCCCTGGGAGAGGACAAGGACAACGTGCTGGTCCGCAGCAACGGGGCGCCGACGTATTTTGCGTCGGATATCACCTACCACTACAATAAGTTCCTCATTCGCAACTACGATCAGGTGATAGACATCCTCGGGGCGGATCACCAGGGCCACGTGCCACGTATGAAGGCGGGTGTGACAGCGCTGGGTGTGGATCCAGACCATCTCACGCTCATCGTCCATCAGATGATTACCCTGCGTCGGGGCGATGAGATAGTGCGTATGTCCAAGCGCACCGGCGATATCGTCTCCCTGAGAGAAGTGCTGGATGAAGTGGGCCCTGACGCCTGCCGCTTCTTCTTCCTGTCGCGCTCGGCCGACAGCCAGATGGATTTCGATCTCGATCTGGCCAAGCGGCAATCGAATGAGAATCCGGTGTACTACGTACAATACGCTCACGCGCGCATCGCCAGCATCCTGCGCTACGCCGGCGACGTCGACTTTATGACAGGCAACGTCACCCTGCTGGTGTCTGAGCCGGAGCAAACGCTGATCAGAAAAATGCTCCAGCTACCCGAGCTGGTGGAAATAGCGGCGACGCGGCTCGAGCCTCATCACCTTCCCTATTTTGCCCAGGACCTGGCGGCCGTCTTCCACTCGTTCTACAAGCAATGTCGTGTGGTGTCCGACGACTTGGAGCTAACCAGGGCTCGCCTCAAGCTGGTGGAGGCAGCGAAAATCGTGCTGGCCAAAACGCTTGCGCTCATGGGCGTGGCTGCACCAGAGCAAATGTGAGACTGCCAGCGGCAAGCATTCAACATTAGCAAGGAGATCGCATTCTGGAATGGCTAATAGAAGAGTCTTCAGTGGAGCAAGGCCGACAGGCAAACAGCACATCGGAAACTATATCGGCGCGATTCAGAACTACGTCAAGCTTCAGGAGGAGTTTGACGAGTGCATTTATTGCGTCGTAGACCTGCACGCTCTTGCCAGTCTCCAGGAGGCGGGTGATTTGCACGCTAACTCCTATGAGATGGTCCTCGACTGGCTTGCCGCTGGCCTGGACCCAAAGAAAAGCATAATATTCCCTCAGTCGCGGGTGTCAGAGGTATCCGAGCTGCACGTCGTGCTCTCCATGGTTACCCCATTGGGGCACCTTTTTCGTGTGCCTACGTTCAAGGAGAAAGTGCGACAGCAACCTGACAACGTAAACTACGGCCTCCTTGGATATCCGGTGTTGATGACGGCGGATATCATACTTTACAAGGCAGATACCGTCCCTGTCGGCGAAGACCAGCTCCCTCATCTCGAGTTCGCGCGGGAAATCGTTAGACGCTTCAATAATACATTCGGTGAGACCTTCCCCGAACCGCACGCCCGGCTCACGACGTTTGCGAGAGTGATGGGTATCGACGGGGTGCAGAAGATGGGCAAGTCCCTCAATAATCACATCGAGCTTTCGGCAGCCCCTCAGGAGGTCGAAAAACGTGTCAGGTCGATGATGACGGACCCGGCGCGAGTTTATCGCACCGACCCCGGGCATCCTGAAGTCTGCAACGTCTACTCGCTGCACAAGTTCTATTCGCCGGAGCGGCTCGAAGAGATCGCGGCCGATTGTCGGGGGGCAAAGATCGGTTGCGTGGATTGCAAAAAGATGCTGGCGACCAAACTGAACGCGAGCCTCGATCCGTTTCGACAGCGGAGGGCAGAGTTCGCCGGCGACCCGAATCTAGTGTGGGACATTCTGACCGACGGCGCGAACCGCGCGCGAGCGATAGCGGTAGAAACGATGGCCGAGGTCCGCGAAAAGGTCGGGCTAGCGTAGATACTTCTTTTTCAATTTACTCCAGCCTGAGAGAAAATGAACCAGCGGGCTCGATAGCCTGCCGACGACCTTTCCTTGGGCGACGCCACGTAGAAACTCCTCTTTGGTCGTGAAAGCTGCCATCTCGACGTACGTCTTGCCGATCTCGATGGTAGAATGGGCGTCGCTCCCGCCAACCTGCAGAAGCCCGAACCGATCGGCGAACGCCACTGCGAGGGCATTATCTGCTTGAAACGTGATCCGCGAGTTGTACACTTCGACCATGTCTATCTGCGGCGCCACGGCCATCAAGCTGTCGGTAGCCAGTCGCGACTTTCTGAGCCTATCGAAGGGGTGGGGAACACACACGAGGCCACCCTGCTCTTTTATCCGCGAGACAGTTTCCTCCGGCGATAGGCGCGGGGGAATGTCTCTCTCTAGGAAGAGGCCGATGATCTCGCCTCGCGTGGTCTTGATCTCTTCACCGACGATGATGCTCAAGGGCGCGATCGCTTTCATCTCGCGTGCGCTGAGCGTGGTATTGTGGTCGGTGATGGCCAGGCAATCTATTCCTCGCCGCCTGGCCACGTTGAGGATCGTCTCCAAGGACATCAAGCTATCGGGTGATCGGTATGTGTGAATATGAAGATCTGCTCTGATCATGATAGGAACGCCGCAGGGCCCAAACGCGTCAACCGGGCTGTCGCGCTCGCGCGATCGCTTCCAGTATGGGGCGGGGTGCCTGCAACGCTAACTCCTTAAGACCGCGGATGTACTCTACCCTTTCCATGCGCTCCAGTGAGCCGCAGACCACGCTGCCTCGGCTTTCCCATACCTTGAGGAGATCCCTCGAATCGCGCACCCCCTCGGCACGGCAGGCCTCCTTCAGACGGTCTCGCACGACGGATGTCCCTACGCCGAGGCGGGCGGCGACCGTCACCATTTTGAGACCGTCGCGGACGAATGGCAGAATGTCGTTAGCGTCAACTGGCGAGCAGCGGTGGTAGGTTGCCGAGAAATAGTCCATCTGGTGCACCAGCAAAGCCTCGGGCGTGCTCGGCATGACTTTGCCCCATCGGCCGTGATGCGAAGCTATGATGTGCCAGATGTGGTCGATCTGCTCAGACTCGAGCGAGAATCCTGCTGAGGATTGAGCCTCGTCGAGAACGTCCATAGCTTCTCTGACGGCACGGTCCGGGGCGGTGCTCATGAGCGCGCTGTGGGAGATCTGCCCGCTAAAGCGCGTGCTTGCCTTGCTCAGATCGTGCAGAAGCGAGCCGATAGTAGTCGCCTCGAGGCTAAAGCTCGGAAACTTCTCTCGCCACTCCGGAAACTTCTCCAAGCATAGCATCGTGACATCTATGGTATGGACAAAAACGGGCACGCCGCGATCGCTTATGTGCCACAGGCTCTGCACCCTGGGCGAAGCCACAAGGTGGGTGACTAACGCCTCCAGCTTTCTATTTGGCACGCGTTGAACCTTCGAGCGAAATGGTTGACGGGTCTCACTTCAAGTGTGCTTGTCGTGGGGCGCGATTCATCGCGCCCCTACAGATTCTCGGTAGACCAATTCTTAGCAAAACGCTGTACGGGCGGACAACAAGCGGCCCATATTACGGGCACTTTGCTTACTGCCTGCTAACTACTTCTGTTTTTGATAGCCGTCGATGATCGTCTGGGCTCGCTTGGCGATATCGCTGTCAGGAGCGAGCTTGATGACCTCTTGCCATTCGGCGATCGCTCCATCGATATCAGGCGGGTCGCCGTGCGACAGGGCAATGGCCAACTGGTAATGTGGCTCGATCTGTTTGGGATCCGCATCGATCACTTTTCGGATCTCCCGGATTGCCGTGCCGCTCATCCCCTGATAGAAGTAGGCGACGCCCAACTGCAGACGCACGTCGTTGTTGGCTGGATCGATATCGAGGGCCTTATTGTAGATATCGGCAGCGCGGGCGAACTGCTGCGATTGGAAAAGCAGCGCCCCAAGCTCAACCAGTACTTTGACATCTTGTGGGTCATTCTTAACCTGATCTTGCAGGGTACTGATTCGCTGCGTGATCGCCGGATCAACTTGCGTTTGGCCGCCCGAAACGGCACTTGAGCTGGCGGGCGCTCCATCCGTGATGGTTCCGCCCGACGGCGCCACCGCCCCACCCTGGGGGCGCATCATGACCACGGCGAACCCTATGAGCACCACGGCGAGCCCAACGAAAATCACCTGCTTTGTTCGTGCACTCATAATGGTTACTTTGTCCTCCTACTAGCCGCTTCGATATTAGCAACACTGCTATTTGTGCTTCAATGCCCAGTCATAAGGAATTTCCTCCGAGTCAAAGGGAACGCGATACTCGTCGGGCTCTTCGCGATTGTAGACCTCGGTTGGGAAATTCAGCAGCAGCGAGGGCTCGGTACCAACTGTCTTGTAGCCGTGCATTACGCCTCTCGGGATCCTCAACAACACATTATTGCGCTCGCCGAGAAAGAACTCGTTTAGCTCACCGCTTGTGGGTGAATCAGTACGGGAATCGTAAAGCACGACTTTGATCATGCCTTTCACGACGACAAACAGGTCATCCTGCCTCTTATGATAATGCCACGCCCTGATCACGTTGGGATAGTTCAGAGAAACATATACCTGACCGAATCTGTCGAATATCTCGTCATCGGCGCGCAAGATCTCCATCAAAGAGCCACGCTCGTCGGCGTTGACTCTGAGCTCCTTAATTTCTACTCCCTTTATCACTGGCTCACTCCATCGATCGTTGCATTCGCCTCATCATCGGCGTCTACCTGTCTACCTGCGCTTTTTGCTCCTCTTTTTAGCGGATCGGCTGGTAGCCGGGCTCGGCTTTGGCATATACCTCTTCCTCATGGATTGCGCCTCGTATGAGACGAGTTTGGATGGGAATACGCGCAGCAGATAGTAGGCATAGTATACCACAAAGCCGGTCAGGACAATTAGCGTCGCATAGACGAGGAAACGCGCCGACAGATATGGCACGAGAAAAAAGCGAAGGAAGACCAGAGCAAGACCGATTGCCCCCAGCACGGCTCCTATAATCGCCGCCTGGCCGGCCAACTTGAGCCTCAGACTGTGCTCGCCAAACAGATGGCGCTTGCGCACGTACAGGAAGATGCTAGCGCCTAGAACCACGGCAAAAACAAAGGCCAGAACCGAATAGGCTATCGATGGAGACCCCGGATTCGGGTTGAACCAGTGTTCGGAGCTCAGCAATTGTGAAAGGTCCACCGCTTTCTCCAGCCATGCTTTTTGTCCGCTGCATAATAGCATATTCCAAAAGTATTGTAAAACCGGGGCGGCACCCAACCCCCTGCAAAGAACGCGTAAGCTCTGGCACAGAAAATGCCGGGGTTGGTCTGTACATAGTATCTGAAAGGGGTGTGATTATGTTGAGGTTCATCCTTGGCGTCGTCATCGGCTTTGTAGCGGCGCGCATGTTGCGGCCGGACTACGTCGATACGAAGAAGCTCGAAAGCGGCTTGGCCGACGTCCAGAAGCGCGCAGAAGCGGTGTTGGTCGAGAGCCGCCACGTTCTCGATGAGACGCGGCAGGAACTCGCCTCCGCGGTGGATGCAAGCCGAACCAGCGTTCAGGAGAAGGCCGGGCGTATCCGAACGGCGGCGGCGGAGCCCGAGCGGGTGATCGGTCACCCGCAGGGCGAAAAGACATCGCAGGGCGAGAACGTACCGCGGCCGAGCAGCATCGAATAGGGTTCTCGGTCGGCGCCGCCGACGTGGATTCGCGCGACCGAGAGCGCTATCACGATGCCCTGCCGAAGATCACTTTGACGTCGTGCGTTCGACCATCTTTGAACAGCGGAACGATGTTGGAACCCGTCGGCATGCCGTCCAGCATGACGCGAGGGCTGTCGTCGCGCACACGGCAGAAGCGCGCTGGTTTGGTGATCTCGACGCGGTAGGTTGTCCGGCCGGTGTTCAGCGTGAGCCGGAGATCGTGCTGATTCTCCTGAAGAACGGGGTTCAGCTCGATTCCTTCGGGCGTCACGCTAATACCGTACCCGGCCATCAGCGTGAGCCAGAGCCAGCTCGACGTGCCGCTGAGCAACGGGCCGACGTTTTCTCCCGTCTCGCTGTTGTTGTACTGCGTGCAGAAGCGAGGATTCCCGCGCAGCACGTAAGGGTCGCCGAGAGTACGGAATGGCAGGACTTTGTCGACGACGCTGTAGGCGAGTTCTGCCAACTCGGCGGCCAGATATTGGTCCTCGACCTCCTTCGCTGCCTTGAACAACGCGGTGGTAGCCATCATGTTGGCGTGCTTGAAAACGCCGCCGTTCTCCCTGTCTCCGACGAAGTATTCTCCGCTCCCACCACGCTCTGACAGCTCACCGTACTTGACGGGCGAGCAAAGCCTGAGTCCGTGCGGCGTGAGTAGCACCCGCTTGACGACTCGTAGCATAGTGCGTATCTGGTCCTCACTGGCGATGTTGGCGAGAATGGACCAACTGAACGAGTTGAGGAAATAGGTGCCATCGAGGTCGGGGTCGGCGGAAAGCCCGTCGCCCCGCGCACCCAGGTAGGTGTAGCGGCCATCAGGGAACCTGTTGAGAAGCACGCGCGCGAAGAAATCGTCCTTCCAGGCGTGCTTTTGAATGCTGTGGCGCAGCTTATCGGATAGACCACGTAGTTTCGCCGCGTAAGCAGCATCTGCACGACGCTCGGCCATTCTCCGCGTCGCTTCAAGGGCGACGGCGAGGAGGAAGGCGTTCATGACGCTTTCCGAATAGTCGCTCTCCAACGGCTGATCGGGCTGACCCGAGATCTGAACCTGATCGAGATACGCCGCCTCCTTTCGCGGACCGTCGAGGAAGTCGTAGTCCAGGCGCAGGGTGTCGTTCCAATCGGCTTTATCGAGCAACGGGAGCCCGTGCTTGCCGATGGAGACCTCGCCGGAGTAGCGAAGGACCGCCTCGATCGCTTCGTAGATAGACCGCCGCCGTTCCGGACCGGCGCCAGCTACGTGGCATTTCTCATCGAGGATGCCGAAGTCGCCGGTCTGGTTGAGATAAATGTCTATCGCCTGCACGAACCAGAGCGCATCGTCGGAGAACTCGCCGGGCTCCTTCCCGGTCCAATAGAAATTATGGTTGGCGTAGCCGAATTCGTAGATCTGGCTGCCCCATTCTTTCAGAAGGTCTTTCACGAACTGTCGCTGGCCCATCGAGATCAAGAACGGCATCGAGGCGAAGAGGTCCTGAATCTCGCGGAAGCCGATCTCGCGGTAGCCCTTCTGCGTCTGGCAGAACGAGCGGGAGAAGAACGTCTGGTAGAGTATCTGGAACGGCAGGTTGTTATTCACGTACTCGTCGAAAACGTGATCGCCGGATTCGACCTGCATGTGGCGAACGTAGCTTTCGATGAAGTCCAGGTTTCTCGCGAGCGCGCGGTCGACGGCACCATCGACCGAGTAGAGATCGACGAGATGTCCGATCTGGTCGGCGACGCTCTCTTCGCCGAAAGTGGGATCGAGCTTTGCCGAAACTAGGCCGGTGAAGTTGTCGGCCCGGACCGCCTCTCCAACTCGTACAGTGATGTCAGCGGCGAGTGCGAAGAAGCCGGGGCCTTTGCGTGCGAGCGTGTTGGAGAGCTGAAGGAGGCCCTCGGGATTCTCCAGCGTGCCTTCGCCGACGAACTCGTTGTAGCTGGTGCAGAACTCTGTCGGGAACGACGCGCGCCCATGGGCGTGAACGATCGTCGAGTGGAAGCGCACGTCTTGCTTGTTCCATGCCGAGTTATAGTCAGGACTGACGGCGATGATGGCGCCATCTTCGTCGCGCAGAACGCTGGCCTGCATCGCCAGATTGGTGTAGAGAACATCCTCCTGCAGCGCGCCTGGCGAAGCCGCTCCGAACATCCCGGTGACGATCACTTTCAAATTACGCTCCCGGTCGCCCCTGTTGGCGATGGAGATCGACTGGACCTCGGTGGCGAGGGGCAGCCCGTCTTCTTGCGGCAAGATAAAGATGAGGCGCCGAATCTCCAGTCCGCAACGGGTGCGGTACGTGATGATGGTTCGGTTCTGGGCGTGAACGGTATGAGCGCTCTCGACACCTGGATCGGTGGGACTGGCAGAATAGAAAATCTGTCGGCCGTCCTCGACGAGATAGAACTGGCGATTAGCCGGGAAGCCGTTCTCTTCAGGTCGCATGTCCCAGCGGGTAGCCAGGACCTGCGTCGCCGCGTGCGAGCGGAAGCTGCCCCTGCCCAGGCGGTCCACCACGCTCTTAGGGGTGGTCTGCAACGGCCTGGGAAAGCCGACGCGGTTGCCCAGCAGCACATTGACGAAGTAATGGGGCCCGGGTGAGGGGGATTTAAGATCGACGATGTGATGGCCATCCGCGTTCAGGGTGCCGCCCCACGACGGAACGGCGGCGAAGATGTCGGCGATCTTGCGGATCACGTGTCGCGGCACATCGAGCACGGCGCGGACACCTCCGCGATCGTGGAGCAGCAGCGTAATTAGCTCGCCGGCAGGAGCGCCGAGGATTAGAATTGAGCTGCCATCCTGCCAGAGTGCGGCGAGCTCTCGATATAGCTCCGCGTCTTTCAGGATCTCGGCTACAACCGGCGCCTTGTAGGGCAGGCCCGCGGCGCCGACGACGTTGATCTGTCTGGAATCAACAAACTGCGCGTCTATGGCATCGTCGATTGCGCAAGGAAACAGCTCTCGCAGGAGCGCCTCCGGTTGAGGTTGAGTATCTCTGGCTTTTACGTGACGTAACCTGGTCTTCAGTTGCAACACGAACGATCTCCCCGCTAGACGCCGATTTTCAGGGCGTGGTCATAGTGTGGTTTGCATAAATTGTAGCGGATTTCGGGCGTTATCTGCTAATCAGGGGAGGACGGACGGTCGGACGCCCTCCCCTGGCGGCGGTGATCTGGTTTGATGTAAGGTGAGCGGTTATGGTCTCAGGCGGCTTTGGCTTGCCCTTTCATCTTCGATTTGACGTAGCTGAGGATGTGGGCAACTTCTTGCTTGAACTTGTTGAGGTCGTAGCCGGTTCCGGCGATGTAGGTGCTCCAACCCGCCGTGTGCTTGCCCATCATCTTTGTGCCAACGTCAGTAGAAATCGTGGGAGGCGGGGTTGATGAAGGGGGTGGGGAGGTGGAGAGGGTGGAAGCTGTGGGCGACCACGTTGATGGTCTTATCCTGGCGCTGCACGGTGCCGGCGACGATGACGAACGGTTCCAGGCGAATCAGGGTTCTTTGCCGCTCGAAGAGCCGCGGATAGACGACGACGTTGGCCAGGCCTGATTCGTCTTCCAGGAGCAAGAACACGACACCCTTGCCGGTGCCCGGCCTTTGCCGGCAGACGATCATTCCCGCCAACTGAACTTCGGCTCCGTCGGCTATCTTTTGCAGGGCGACGATGGGCACGATCCTGCCCCCCAGTTGTGGGCGCAGGAGGGCGAGGGGATGATGGTGCGTCGAGAGGTCGAGGGCTTTGTATTCCGCTACCAGTCGCTCGCGGGGGGACATGGGCGGCAGGGATACCATGTCCTGGTCTACAGGAAAATCGAGCGGCGCCTGATGGCCCTCTTCCGTGCAGAAGAGACCTAGCTGCCAGAGCAACTCGCGCTGCTCCAGGCCGAAACTTTCGAAGGCGCTGGCGGCGATCAGGTTCTCGATGGCCTCGCGCCGCAGGCGGGTTCGCCGCACGAAGTCGAATAGCGAGCGGAACTCGCCGCCGCGCTCGCCTTCCTGAACAATCGCCTGGGCCGTCTCCAGTCCGATCTTCTGGACGTAACTCAGGCCCAGGCGCACGGTTCGGGGTGTCTCCACGTTGTACTTTGCCAGGCTCAGGTTCACATCCGGACGGACGATGGCGACGCCGTGGCGTCGGGCATCGCCGACCAGCACCTCGGGCGAATAAAATCCCATCGGCTGGTTGTTGAAAAGGGCGCAGTAGTATTCGGCGGGGAAGTGCGTACGCAGCCAGGCGGATTCGTAAGCCAGCAGCGCGAAGGCGGCGGCGTGGCTCTTGGGGAAGCCGTATCCCGAGAAGCCGGTAAGCTGCTGGAACACCGCCCGGGCGACCTCTTCGCTCAGCCCACGCTGCTGGGCCCCGGCCAGGAAGCGGGGCCAGTGGGTTTGCAGGATATCGTCGGCGTTCCGCTTGCCCATGTCGCGGCGCAGCATATCGGCTTCGCCGGCGCTATAGCCGGCGGCCACCATGGCAACCTGGAGCACCTGCTCCTGGTAGAGGATCACGCCCAGCGTCTCCCCGAGGACGCCTTTCAGGCAGGGGTGCAGGTACTTCACGTCGACGTCTTCACCCGCGCGCATGCGCCGGCGATACTCCATATAGGGATGAAACGCGCCGGCGAGGATCGGCCCGGGGCGGATGATGGCAACCTGGGCCGTCAGGTCGTCGATGGTGCGCGGCTGGGTCCGGGGCAGCGACTGAATCTGGGCGCGGCTTTCGATCTGGAACATGCCAATTGTATCGCCGGCGCAGATCTTGTCGAAGATCTTCGGGTCGTCGTGCGGGATGCGGCCGAGGTCGGGCCGCTGCCCGTGGCGTTTTTCGATGATGTCCAGGCACTCGTCGACCAGGGAGAGCATGCCGAGGGCCAGGAAATCGATCTTGACGAAGCGAGCGTCGTCGACGGAGTCCTTATCCCACTGGCACACGACACGTCCGGGCATTCTAGCAGGCTCCAGCGGCACCAGCTCTTTGAGCGGACGCGACGAGAGGACGACGCCGCCGACGTGCTGACCGATGTGGCGAGGAAGCCGCAGTATCTGCGGGACGAGATCGATCAGGTCGCGCCAGGGAGGCGCATCGACACGGTCGCGGAACTCCGGGATGCGTGCCATCTCTTCGGCGATACTCGCGCTGCCCCAGCGATCGCTCAGCTTAGCCAGCTTATCCAGCTCGACTGGGGGCAGGCCAAGCGCCTTGCCGATATCGCGGATGGCGCTACGCAGGCGATAGGTGGCAAAGCTGCACACAAGGGCGGCTCGCTCTTCGCCGAAGTCGCGATAAACGCGCTCCAGAAGCTTCTCGCGAACGTCGCGCGGGAAATCCAGGTCGATGTCGGGAATGGAGTGCAGCTCTTCGTTCAGGAATCGGCCAAGGAACAGCTCTGTCTTGATCGGGTCGATGTGCGACAGGCCGATCAGGTAGCAGACGATAGAGCTCACGGAAGACCCTCGCCCACGCCCGACAGGGTGCTCGTCGGGTGGGAGGCTAGGATCGCGGCCGCGCAACTGCGCGGCCACTTCGCCGGCGGTCTTCAGTATGTCGCGATAGGTGAGGAAGAAGCCGGCGAGGCGATGCTTGCGGATGAGCCAGAGCTCTTCTTCGAGGCGCTGCTCGGCTTCGTGGAGGGTTTCGGTGGAGACTGGCGGTCGAGAGGCGGGAGGTCGAGAGAGGTATGGTCGCGGGGCTGTCCGAAGGACGTCGGACTCCTTCGGGAAAGCTGCTGTGTCAGGCCGTCTGGTAAGTAATTGGCTTTGTTTGGCGGTCTTGTTTTCGGTTCGGGGGGGTGAAGTCGTTGTGTCGAATTGCGTGGATGGGAATTGGCTTTGTTTGGCAGTTTTGTTTTCGGTTCGCGGCACAGAGGTGTTCGTGTCGGGGCACGAGACCGACGCGGTTTTCGAAAACCGCGTCGGTCTCGTCCTGGATAATTGGCTTTGTTTGGCAGTTTTATTGTCTTCGTCACCTGGCGGGGTTGCTCCGTACTTGCGCTGGAGCGCCTCGCGGCAGATGCGTTCCAGGTAGCTGTCGGGGGTTTCGCCGGCGGGAACGGGGTAGTGGGGGAAGCGGTAATCGAGGTCTCTGGCCAGATTGAAGGCGCAGCGCTCGGCGATAATCAGCGTGTTTTTGAGCGCCCTGGGATAGGTGGCGAAAAGCCTGGCCATCTCCCAGGGGGATTTCAGGTAGTACTCCGAGTTTTCGCGGCGCAACTGGTGGGAGGCATCCAGCGTCGTGCGATGGCGGATGGCCGTCAGCACGTCGTGCAGACGATGGCGCTCGCGGATGTGATAGTGTACGTTGTTGGTGGCGACGCAGGCCAGGTCCAGGCGCTCGGCCAATCCGATAAGGGCCGCGTTGCGCGCGGTGTCGCCCAGGGCCAGGTTTTGCTGCAGCTCGACGAAGAAATTACGGCTGCCAAACCAATCGCGGTAGCGGAGCGCGGCGGCTTCCGCCCGATCGATCAGCCCGGCCTGGACTAGTCCTGGCACTTCGCCGCGCTTGCAGCCAGAGAGGGCGATGAGGCCCTGGGTGTGTCGGGCCAGGACGTCGAAGGTGACTTCGGGCGCATCCTTGGAATGGTCCAGATAGGCGTGGCTGATGAGGCGGCAGAGATTGGCATAGCCCGCGGCCGTCTCGGCCAGCAGCGTTAGATGGTAGCCGCCGGTGAGCGTGACCTCGGCGCCGGTGATAGGCTGGAGGCCGCTGGCGTCGGCCAGTTTGGCGAATTCCATCGCCCCATAGAGCCCATCGTGATCCGTGAGCGCCAGGGTTTTATAGCCAAGCCTCGCCGCCTGCTCGACTAGATCTCGCGGGCTGGAGGCCCCTTCGCGCAATGAGTAAGAGCTATGACAATGCAGTTCTAGGTACATCGGTTATTCAACACGGAACGATTCAACACGGTCCGCCCCGCGGACCGTGTTGCCCGTAGCCCTGGCGATGTGCGCGGCGAGGATGTGCAGGTTGTGGCGGCGCGAGTCGGGCGGGGGCGCCGATTGCGTGAACCAGCCGCCGCCGAGGAGGTCGCGAAACATGGTCATTATGCGCCCGTCGTTCAGGACGACCTGATGGTAGAGGCGCGATATCTCATTGCGCCACCACTCGTCGTCGATGCGCCAGCGGTCGTTGATGGCAGCGACGGCGAGGCGCCGTCCCTGCCAAAGGATGGCGATAGGATTGCCGCTGGCATCCTCCTGAACCTTGATGGGCCGCGGCTTATTTAAGGGTCGTAGTCGATTAATGCCTGCCGTCGCTCGGGGATGCGCGACCATGGCTCTACCTCCACTATTTTAGCGATTGGCGTTCTCCCGTAGCGGGATTTGAGCTGGCGAATAACTTCGTCAAGGCGGCTTAGCTGATGGCCTCGCTGCGAGGCGAACAGGTTGCCCTGCAGACCGACTTCGCCGCAGATGTCCACGAATTCCACCTCGATCTCTTCGACGGCGGCCGTCAGCGCCAGGTCCGCGAGCTTGCCACGGAGGGCAAACAGGATGTGGTTATGGGTCGCCAGCGGCTCGCGAAAGATGAGCTTGCGCTCCCAGACGCCGCCGTTCGCCAGCGTCGCTTTGAAGACGAGCCCACGGGCGGCGTGGCGCGCGAACTCGGGGCGTCTCGTGAGCCTGGCGATCAGGTGCTGGGCCGCCGTTAGCAGGGCATCGACGCTGCTGATCGGCGACGGGAACGATAGTCGTTCTCGGATGGTGGTTGGATAGCCCCGCGGAATAAGCGGGGCATTATCGAGTCCGCTCGCCAGCTCCCAGGCGAGGCGGCCTTCGGGGCCGAACTGCGCCTGAACCGCCCCTAGAGGCAGGGTCGCCAACTGGCCGAGCCAGCGCAATCCGAACAAGGCCAATCTGCGCTGCATGTCCTGCGAAATGGGAAGGTAGGTAACCGGCAACCTGGAGAGGAATCCGGGGGCCTGGCCGGGGGCGATGACGTTTGGCTTGCGTGGGAAACTCGTGATAGCGGCGGCGAAGGCGGCGAATTTGCCATCGGCGATGCCGATCTTCGGCGTCAACTGCGCTGCCTGGTGAACCGCCTGGGCCATGGCGCGCGCCAGCCGCAACTCGTCGCCGCCCAGTCCATCGAGGCCGACGAAATCCTGGCCCATTCCCGCTCCGAAACCAATAGAGGTTCCGAAGGTTTCGGAGCAAGCTGGCTCGACCAACGGGCTGATGAGGCCGAGGGCGTGATCGATAGCCGCGGCCGTTTCGCGGTAGAGCGTGTGCTGCGCGTCGAGAAACGCGGCCTCGCGGCAGCGGCTCAGCGCCTCACGCAGGGGCATGCCGATTTGCACGCCGTGCCGCGCCGCTTCTGGCGAGCAGTCCAGCACGACCTTCCGCTCATCCGGCGTGCCACCGATCACCACAGGCTGAGCGCGCAACTCGGGCCGTCTTGCGCGTTCCACCGCGACAGGGAAGTGCGGGATGAACAGGCAGGCGATACGCAACTGTTACCACCATACAGAACATTTGTTCTGCATGATAGTATAACCAACCGTTGCTGTCAAGGGGCAGATGGTGAAATTGCCAGAGATTATCGTTATCCTGGCCCCTTTTGCAGTTGAAGCCGATAGGGGTTGACTTCCCAGCAGTTGATTGATAATATGCTTTGTGCTACCCGCTAATGCCAGCCCGCCACGGCTCGGGGCTGGATAGAGGTGGAGAAGCTCGTGGGAGGTTTCTGGATTACGAACACCTTTTTCGCAAATTGCCCGACAATTGTCATCCTGCAGAAGCCTTACCGTCGTAGGGAGGAACGACATGCGCGGATTCTTGCTGGTGTCTACGGTAGTCTCAGTGTTGTTAGGCCCACTACTGGTCCCCTCTGCAATTTCTCCAGCCGTCGCCGCTGACTGCCGATTCGTTCTAGGTTTCGAGACCATTCACGACTTGATCCCAGCCGTTGTCGGCGACTGTCTGGTCGACGAGCGCTATGAGCCAGAGAATGGGGACGCTCTCCAAGAGACCACTAATGGGCTCCTGGTCTGGCGCAAGGCAGATAACTTTACGGCATTCACCGACGGACACCGCACCTGGATCAATGGCCCATACGGTATCCAGCAGCGACTTAACACTGAGCACTTCCCCTCGGAATTCACGGGAGAGAGTGTTAATACAGGTTCTACGAATCAGCCGACAGCTCCAGTAGAGGAATGGCTGTCCCGCCTAAACTTCTACCGGGCTATCGCCAAGCTGCCACCGCTTATGGAAGATCCATCTCTAAGCAAAGACGCCCAAACACACGCCCGATATATGGTGAAGAACGACGCAATCGGGCACACTGAGGACCCTGCGAATGAATGGTATACTCCGGAGGGGCTAGCCGCAGCGCAGAGCAGCCTTCTCCTGGCACTTTCATTCGAAACAAGCGATGGCCTCGCCATCGATGGGATGATGCAATCCGTTTTTCACGCCGTGTCGGTACTCAACCCTGGCCTGCAAGGAGTCGGTTATGGGCGCTATCGCGAGGAGAAGCCAGGGATTAGAATGGGAGCTGCTCTAGACACGTTGCGAGGCGAGCGCCAGCGCCCTTCAGCAGGGTCATTTCCTGTTCTATGGCCTGGAGATGGCACTTTCGTGCCCTTGAATGGCTCTACTAACGAAATTCCAAATATACTTACTGGCTGTCCTGGTTACTCCGCTCCCACTGGTCTCCCTGTTTTGCTCCAGGTTGGGCCGGGCAATGACATACCCGTCGTGTCTTCCCACTCTTTTCTCGGCGATAGCATTCCCCTTGAACACTGCGTCTTTGACGAGACGAGCTATACCAATCCAAATCCTGACCAGGAAACAACGGGACGCTCGATTCTCGAAGGAAATCACACCGTTGTACTTATCCCTCGGGCACCCCTCATACCTGGTACTGTATACACTGTTTCGATCACCGTGAGCGGTGAGACTTTCGCGTGGTCTTTCACAGCATCCGCACGGACGGAGCGCTAGTCATGCCAAAACGTTACCGGCTGAATTGTTCCCGGAGGAATTGGCAGGATTGTCTGGCGACACTGCGCGAGGCTCCTACTACTACAGCAGCACTTGCAGATCGCGGCCCTGAAGGAACCACTTCAGGGCCGCCTGGCGATGTGTCGCCAGTTGATAGCCTGAAGCGGCGGCTTTTCTCTTCGAGGCGCCCGCCCCCTCTTAACAGGCGAGATGGGGGCGGGCGAAGCCACGCGATTACGATAGGCTGAGATCTGCGGCCGTAGAATTACGGCTCTCGCGGAGCCAGGGGTTGCGTATCCAGTGGCGTGGGAGCCGGCTCTGGAACGAGCGCTTGCGCGGGGAATAAGCCTGCCTCAATCGCCCATTCACCAACGTGCTCCACTACCAGGTATGACGCGCTGGCTCCCATCGGGTCGCCCTTCCGGGCGCGGATCACGGCACGCTGAAAGCGCATCGCCACGAATGATCCGAAGTCCTCCGCCTGCGAGGTTGGCAAACCGTACAGGGCCATAGAGTTCGCCGTCGCGGCATAGAGGTCCGCGATTGCCGGGCTGCCATTCAACAACGACAGCCGATCCTCTACTATCTTATCCCACGATTTGCCGTCATCGTAGTCGGCCGACAAGGGGTACGGCGTGCTGTACTGCTGCTTCAACCAGCCATCTTTGCCAGCATCGCTCAACTCATCCAGAATATTCACCGGCAACACCTGTTGCGAGACCGGGTCCCATTGGAGAACGCCACGATGGAAGACCTGGGTTGGACTGCCCCGCCAATCGAATCTTCGAGATAGCGGGAATCCTAACTCAGACACTCCACCTAACTCGGTGAACTTATCCCAGAACGTGACGCCTTCGCGGTTTGTGACGGCAAAGCCTGTCGCGCTCACACCTACCGAGCGACCGTTAGTCTGAGTGTAAAAGTGGCCATCGCCGATGCCCCAGTCTGGCGATAGGAGTGCGACGAGCGCGTCTTCATTCTGCCTATCAGCAGTCGCCATTGTCGAAGTCGAAGGGCTTCTTCCGTCGACGTCCGCTATCGCCTTACGTGCAGTTGCATCCCGTGTGAGTGCGGCGCAGCCAGTGGCTGATACGAGGAAGATCGTGACAAGAGCCGCGGCCAGACCTTTGCTGTTTCTCAACTTCGGCATAGCAGACGCTGACACGAAATCGCTAAGCATCTCATTTCCACCCGCAGGATGGCGGTCCTGCAGGAGCCTCCGCACCATGCGCCGCATCAAGCGGTACGCACTCGAGAATCTTACCATCGTTTCCCTTACGAGCATGTCAGAAAGCAAGAAGCCAGATCAAAGGTGTGAGCCCCCAATCTGGCATAGCTCTCATTTCTTGCCTCTTTCGTCCGCTTACGAGGTTAGCTGACGGGTTCGGGCCGAAAGATTACCCAATCCTGGATTCACCAGGAATTCACCCCTATGTCTGGCTCCCCCGCTTCCCTAACCGGAAATTCGGCCAATATTGTTCTCTACGTTTGAGTTTCGGCAAGTTTTGTGCCACCTTTCCGAACTACCACCTATAAATATGAATGTCAGTCCTGGTGATGTCGTGGCAGTGACGAAAGAAATTGCAGGGCAAGCGGGCGCGCCGATCAGTAGCTAAATCTTCTGGCATTGCTGAATAATGGCTTCAGGGGGTCAGGCTTCTCGGTCTCAGGCTTTTCTGCTTGCACTATCCCAGCAAAACATGCTAAAATATCGCGTGAACCCGGAGGGGTGGGTGAGTGGTTAATACCAACAGACTGTAAATCTGTCGTCCGAAAGGGCTACGCAGGTTCGAATCCTGCCCCCTCCACCGGTAAGAACCCCAGCTAAATTGGAGAACGCCGCATCGGCGTTTTCCAATTTTTTGTGTCTGGTTATTGACGTAAGTTTTCGTTAGCGTTTACTGGTCGGCTCCCCGGCCGGGCGTCCTTCAGCGGAAGGACGCCCCTTCGATAAGGCCAGGGCGTTGCCCCTACGATAACGCCAGATAGTCGGCCCTCCGGTAACGACGGGCCACCAGATGTTAGCGCGAAACGACGTTGCTCAACGACAGAGGGATAGGCGGTCCTGCTGCGTGTCGTTTGCGAGCACGGACTCGGCCATCGCGCGGAGGTCCACGGCCTTGCCTTCGGCGCGCTTTTGGAGGAACTCTTTTGCTACCTGTGGGAAAAGGGCGCCGGACAGCACGTCCTCTTCCGAGAGTGCGAGGTCCCCGAGCTCGACCGCAGCCTTGCCAAGCTCCGGCTCCAGCACGTCGGCGGGGCGCCCATCGATAACATCGGCGCCCTTAAGCACCATCTTACGCACTTCCTCGTTAACTGGTCCGGGAGGACGGCCGTACTGGCCGCGCAGGTAGGCCTTGACCTCGTTGGATACGAACCTGTAGGGCTTGCCCATCAGAACATTGTATACAGCCTGAACCCCCACGATCTGGCTGGTGGGGGTAACCAGTGGCGGGTAGCCAAGGTCGGCTCGCACCCGCGGAAGCTCAGCGAGCACCTCGGGCAGACGATGCAGCGCTTTCTGCTCCCGGAGCTGGGAGGTGAGGTTGGAGAACATTCCACCGGGCACCTGATAGAGGAAAACGTCGGTGTCCACGCCGACGAGACCGCCCTCGTGCTCGCAGTACTTCTTGCGTACCTCGCGGTAGAATTCGGCGATTTCTTTTAGCAGCAGCAGGTCGAGCCCCGTGTCGCGCTGCTGGCCCTGTAGCGCGCCGACGATAGACTCCGTGGGCGGCTGCGAGGTTTGCAGAGCCATGACGGAGATGGCCGTATCGACTACATCCACCCCGGCCTCAGCCGCCTTCAAGTAGGACATCGAGGCCATGCCTGAGGTGCAGTGACTGTGCAACTGAACCGGCACGCCGAGGATGGCCTTCAGCTTGCTAACAAGCTCGTAGGCGGCATACGGGCTGATCAGGCCAGCCATGTCTTTGATACAGATGGAATCTGCACCCATGTCCGCAAGTGTCTTACAGGTTTCCACGAAGCCGTCAATGCTATGCACCGGACTGACCGTATAGCAGATCGTCGCCTGAACGTGCGCGCCAACGCGTTTGGCGGCGCGCATGGCGGTTTCCATATTGCGTGTGTCGTTGAGGGCATCGAAGATGCGGAAGATGTCGATGCCGTTCTCGCGAGCCCTAGTCACGAAAGCTTCGACGACGTCGTCGGCGTAGTTGCGATAGCCCACCACGTTCTGCCCGCGCAGCAGCATTTGCAGCGGGGTCTGTTTAATAACCGAGCGCAACGCTCGCAGACGCTCCCAGGGGTCCTCATTCAGAAAACGCATGCAGGTGTCGAAGGTGGCCCCTCCCCACATCTCGAGGGAGTGAAAGCCGACCTTGTCCAACGTGGCCGCGATCGGCAACATGTCCTCGGTCTTCATCCTTGTGGCGAGCAATGATTGGTGCCCATCCCTGAGCACGGTCTCGGTTATTCTCAGCGGCTGCGCTTGCATTTGATATATCGCCCCTCTCCCAGCAGATGATCATCACTAGCCCTGGCTTGCATATGTTATGCCAATAATCTTCGCTGGGCTGGTGGTGATGCATAGACTAGCATACTGGTGACGGAAAGTCTATATATGGGGGGCGGAGAGGTAACGTACGCAAGATTGTGGAGATTCGCGGGAAGGTCTGCCAGGGCGTCAACGGATATTGGAAAGGATAAACGGATAGGGGCTCCGCTTCGTATCCGTTAACGCCGAAGACCATTCCTACTTTCGCAATCATCCGTGCACGGCGAGGGGAGAGACAGAAAGGGACGCAGATCAGGTTTCTGCGCCAGGGAATGTATGAATAGAGCTTGGAGCGACTAAGTTGAGGACATTCACGTGTCAAAGGAGGGTGTGAAATTGGGACCGCCGAAGTGGCGATCTGAGCAGCTGTGGCACGCTAGTTCTCTGGCTTCCAATACCAACCAGGTTGGTAGTTCGTGGCTCTTCCACCACGTTCTGTAAACTTGAAGTGCAATCCCTTCTTCTGCAAATCGTTCATAAGTCTGGTGTGCTCTCTCCCGCCGATGGCCCACACGCAACCGCCCCTGGAGCGCAAGTCCTTTATCTTGAAACCGTTTTGGTTGAGGAATTCCAAGGGGTCGAATTCATCGTGGCCTGAACTACGCTGGTTGTCATCAGAACCAGGATTACTCTTTGCTTTGATGCTACCCCTGGTAGCCAGTAAACCGTTATACGCGAAACTATACAAGCGATAGCAGAACCGCATGGCGTCCTGGTATCTTCGCGTCTGCATCTCTGGATCTTGGCAATAGTCATCTTTTATTTCGGCCTGGCATGGGGTATACTCAAGCCTGGGCTTGACTGGTAGAATAGAGATTAGAAGATGCGTCGAGATTCCGCGGCTTACCCTTTTATGCGATTGGTTGCGTTAGAGTGTGACATCGCGCCCGGAGCGATCACGCGGGCCCCGATACATTGTGTGTCTCGAGATGTATCGGGACGGGGATGGCGCCCGATGTTGGCCGATTGAATCGGGGCACAGGATCAGCATGGTGGCGCACGGGGGCAAGCCTGTGCTTGGAACCAACTTTGGGGAGCGACTCCAAACGTGCTTCGTCGAGGACTCCAAGAGCACATCGACGATTGCGGACAGCGAGCAACTCGGTTGCCGAGCGGGGGACACGCCCCCACGCTACAGAATGCTGATCGGAGGTCTTAATTGGATCGGACGTCGTCGCATTTGCGGTGGTTCGGGCACCCCGAGTTTTATCGGACAGCATTGGGATTGCCACCAAGTCCTATGGCCGGATGCTGAGGCGAACTGGTCCAGGATTGTTCAAATTGAAAGGAGAGCGATCGATGAGCGGAGCTGAGCCGGGGGGTTATACGAATAACATTCTGAGGGTCGATCTTTCGAGCGGGCAGAGCAGTGTTTTTCACGCGTCGGAGGAGGAGCTTAGATCGTTCATCGGCGGCACGGGGCTGGGGGCGCTGCTGCTTTATCGGGAGGTCCCGCCGGGGGTCGAATGGTCGGACCCGGCGAATCGACTGATTCTGGCGTCGGGACCGCTGGGGGGCACGAACGTGCCCGGCTGTGGCTCGTTTTCGGTGGTAACCAGGGGCTGTCTGACCAACGGCGGGACCTCGACGCAGGCCAACGGCTACTTCGGCGCGTACCTGAAGTTTTGCGGCTACGATGCCGTGGTATTGCAGGGGGCGGCCAGCGAATGGTGCTACCTTTATATCAACGACAAGGGGGTGGAGATCAGGGACGCTCGCCACCTGCTCGGGATGGATACCTGGGTGATGGAGGAGGCGATCAAGCAGGAGATCGGCAAGGGAGAGCGCGAAGCGACCGTCTTTGGCATCGGGCCGGCGGGGGAGAACCTGGTGAAGTTCGCCGCGATCATGGGGGACAAAGGGCACGCGGCGGCGCACAACGGGGTCGGCGCGGTGATGGGCTCGAAGCGGGTGAAGGCGGTGGCGGTGGCGCGTGGAAGGCGGAAGCCAGCGGTGCTGGACCAGGAGCTCGTCTCTCAGTTGAACGAGGAGATAATCGCCACCGCCAAGGCAAAGCCGCTGAGCGGATACGACTGGGGCACGTCGATGCTCTATTCAGGGGCTGCCGTTGGGGGATGGCTGCCCGTCAAGAACCTCACGACCAGCCTCTGGCCCGATCACGAGGAGTTCATGGGCGACCACTACCGCCCGCTGCTGGAGATGAAGCGGCATCCGTGCTGGGCCTGCCAGGCGAAGCATTGTCACATCGTAAAGGTCCTGCACGGCCCGTTCGCCGGCTACGTGGGCGAGGAGCCGGAGTACGAGGGCTGGGCAGCTTTCACCTCACTGATTGGGCAGAGGGATCACGGCGCGGCGATCATGCTCAGCGACCTCTGCGACCGGCTCGGGGTGGACGTCAACGAGGCGGGCTGGATCGTGGCCTTCACGATGGAGGCTTTCGAGAAGGGGGTGATCACCCAGCAGGATAGCGATGGGCTCGAACTGCGGTGGGGCAACGTCCTGGCGGCGAAGGAGCTGCTGCTCAACATCGCCAACCGACGCGGGAAACTGGGGAATACGCTGGCGGAGGGGCTCAAGCGCGGCGCGGAAGCGATGGGCGGGGAGGCCTTGAACATGGCCGTGTATATGGAGAAAGGCAATACTCCTCGCGGCCACGACCATCGGGCCCGCTGGAACGAGATGCTCGACTACGCCACCTCGGGAGCGGGCACGATCGAGGCGGGACCAGTGCTGGTGCGGGATCGCTTCGACCCGGAGGACGTGGCACGGGCGGTGGCGACGAACAAGACGCTGCCGTTTTTGGATTCGCTGGTGACGTGCGCACAATCCACGGGGACGTTCGGCGGGGACGCCGCCAGCAACCCTAACCTCGTCCGTCTGGTGCGAATTCTGGGCGCGGTCACGGGCTGGGAATACACGAGAGAAGAGGCCCTGGATACCGTGCAGCGCATTTCCAGCTTGCTGCGCACGTTCAACCTGCGACACGGCGTCGGCCCCGAGGTCGAGAAGCCGTCGATACGCTATGGCTCGGCGCCGGTCGACGGGCCGGCGGCGGGGAAGTGCGTGATGGAGGCGTGGGACCAGATGCTGGATCGCTACTATGAACTGGTGGGGTGGGATCGCGCGAGCGGACGTCCGCTGCCGGGGACGCTGACCAGGCTCGGGCTGGAGTGGGTGATACCGGATATCTGGCGGGGATAGGCGCGATTCGGCGACGAAAGAGAATGTGCAGTTGACCAGGTAATTTCGTTTTCCGCACGCTTGAGCTGTGCATCAACGACAGGTCCGTGTTTTTGTTCTGGTCAGCGTGGAGCACGATTTATCCGCAGATGCCACAGATGGACACGGATTCTCATACATTACCTGCGCCGAGATGTATCGGGGCGGGCTATCCTTCAGCGGAAGGACCAAGCCGGCCTCCGCCGATTCCCCAGCCCGCACAGGCAAGCTCGCGTACATAGCCTGCGGTTCTAGCCGCCGAAGGGCCGTCGTGGCTCGAGTTGTGGGCAATGGATAGCCCTCCACGAAAGGGAGAGGGAATTGGGGCTTGCCTCACGGTTGGGTGTCAGCCGCCAACGTAGGCGGGAACGAGGACGAGGCGGTCACCATCGTGGAGGAGGGCGTCGAGGCCGCCCACCAGCTCGAGGGCGCGGTCGTTGAGGATAATGTGTGCATTGCCGGTGAGGCGGGCGGCTTGAGGATCGTACACGGCTGAGGCCAGCCGGGGGCACGAACGATTCAGAACGGCGAGGAGAGCGCACACAGGGTCGCCTAAGGCGATCTCTTCTCGCCATTTGACGCGCTGTGCCCGCGGCGGGTCCAACAGCTCGGTCAGCCAGGGGATGACTTCGATTTCGATTTCGATGCTCGCGGGGTGGGGAGATTTGTGCACGCCTATTTGGGCCTTTCTTGAAATAGGACGAAGGCTACACACTCTACAGCGGTTTTCGTTAGCGGTTATTGGCCGCCCCCTAGCAGGGCGTCCTTCAGCGGAAGGACACCCCTACGATAAACGCCAGGTCGCTAAATACTATCGCAAAATGCCGCGATATCTCGTCGAGCCTGGAAGAGCGAGGCCCCCGGTTGATGGGGGTTAAGCATTCGCCGAACACCCTTGCCCCACGATGGCCCTTCTGCGAATGCTTAACCCCTACGGCCCGTTCAACCAACCATCTGCCTTCGTCGTTCAGAAGAAGGATCGACGACTCACGGGTACCGTGTGGCCCCAATGAGGGGCCAAGCGGCAAAGGCTGGCGAAAAACGCCGTGCTCCTACGCGTATTCCTGGGTGAGGCTTTTGAGGTTTAGACCGGCGAGCAATTGCTCGGTCGGAATGCCTGACTGGTCCCAGCCCAGGGCGGCGTAGCCATCGTCTTTCAAGGGCTCGATGTTTACGGTGCGTCCGGCGGTTGGCCCGGTCGGCATCGCCTGTTCGAGGAGGCGGCGAGGCAAGGTATCCTCGTCGCGAGTCAGCCCCTCTCTGACGTTGAACATTCGCTCCAACGCGGCGACACGCATGCCTAACCTCTCCAGGTCGGCATCGCTCCAATCCCGACCAGTGATCGCCCGCAGCAACTGTCCGATGACCGCGCGTCGCAGCGGGCCTGCCCCGAACTGGCAGACGACGGCGGAGTCGAAGAGCACCTTGTCGATGGTCAGGTTCCTGACCAACTGGCCTTTGCCTTCCATTTTCCCCCCACTGCCATCCAGGGATTCGACACGCGCGGGGAGGCCCATGACGCCGTGGGAGCCGCCGATCGGGCACAGCGCGAAAGATAGAGCCTGGCCATTGGATGCCCGCGCCTCATAACCGCCAAGCTCGAGACCTTTAGTGTGCATCGCGATGCCCTCCGAGCCCGGAATCTCCTGGCTCGCCTTCCTGACGCCCTCTCCCAGGAGCGCCCCTAAGCCCTTACGCTCGGCGATGTTAGCGACCATGGCCAGCATAGCTTCGTAATTCCCGAAGCGCAACTCGAGTCCGTCCGTGTCTTTCTTGCCGATGAGCCCCCGCTCGAAGCATTCCATCGCGAAGGCCACGGCGACGCCGGTCGACATGGTGTCGAGGCCGTGCTCGTCGCAGATTTGACCAGCGGCGATGATGGCGTCCATGCGGTCCACGCCGCAGTTAGAGCCGAACGAATAGATGGTCTCGTACTCGGGTCCTCGCGCTTTAGCCCCGGCATATTCGCCAGAGGTGATGGTCGCGTAATGGGAGCACGGATTCGGGCAGTTCGGCCCGCAGGCGATCACTTTGCGCGGGTTCTCCTGGAAGAACTGTGAGAGGCCGACGTCGATAGCCTCGGCCCGCTCGAAGCTACCGGTCTGCCAGTTGCGGGTGGGCAACAGGCCGATTTTGCTCAGGTGGACCACGTCGGCGCCCGTGCCGTGGACCTTCCATCGCTGGGTCCACTGCGGATTGTTCTTGATGAACGCCCTGATGGATTCCTTGACCTCGGCGAAAGCCTCGGGCCGCGCTGGGGCCAGCCGCTTATTGCCGTGGGCCACCAGCCCTTTCAGATTCTTTGAGCCCATAAGCGCGCCAGCGCCGCCGCGGCCGAACGCGCGATAGCGCTCTGCCTCGGCCAGCACGCAGGCGAGCTTGACCCCTTTCTCCCCGGCTGGACCGATACCAAGCACTGCGGCGCCAGAGATGCCAGCTTCTGTCAGCATGCCATTCTGGCTATCTGCCACGCTGGCGCCCCAGAGGTGCTCGGCCGAACGGAACTCGACCTCCTGGTTACGCAGCACAATGTAGGTGGGACGTGGCGCCTTGCCCGTGATGATCAAGCTGTACAGACCGGATTTTCGCAAAGCGATTCCCAGCGACCCGCCACTAACGCACCGCAGGTATACGCCGGTGAGGGGAGACTTGGTGGTGAGCACCGTCTTCGGGCTGTACAAGGCGCCGACGCCCTGCGCCGGGCCGGCAGAGAAGATCAGCGGATTCGCCGGGTCCAGCGGGTCCAGCCCTCTGGGACAGTTCTCGAATAAGAGACGGATCCCGAGGCCGCGGCCTCCCACGTATTCCTCTTCCAGGTTCTCTGGTAGCTCCTCGATACGGTAAGTGCTGCTGGTTAGATCCACCCGTAGTATTCGCTGCACTTCGTCCTCCTTCTTTTGAGCGACAATCGGTGCTTCTTCGGACAGCACTCTAACACGTGCCAGAGCGCCTGTCAAGATAAGCTGCTATGCGATCAAATGGAGTCTCGGCCTCTATCGCGTCCGACCGTCTACCTTCGTATTTCTGCGGAAGGACCGAGGACTTACGGTGGCTCAGAATAGCATTAAGTCAGAGACGTTGACAAGATACCGTGATTGCGCTAGCATCACGATGGAGGCGTGCCAATTTGCTGAACGGTGCCAGCAGGAGTGCGGCTGTGCCTGAGATACTTATGAGTGATGAAGGTCGCTCGCACGGCAAGGGGTCCAATGGTTAGCAAGGTGTTGTCACGACAGGCTCTTCTCAGCGGTACGGCTATTGTCGTTTTTGTGACGCTCGTCAAGCTCATCTTACACCTCGCTACCAGCGGCCAGTATGGCTATTTCCGGGATGAGCTGTACTACATTGCGGCGAGCGAGCACCTCGACCTGGGCTACGTGGACTTCCCGGCCTTTATAGCTTACCTGACCGCCTTCGTCCGGTGGCTGCTAGGCGAGTCGCTGTTCAGCCTGCGTTTCTTCCCGGCGGTGGCCGGCGCCCTCATCGTGCTGCTCACCGGGCTGATGGCACGGGCTCTCGGCGGCGGACGGTTCGCTCAGGCTATGGCCTCTATGGCCGCTCTCTTCTCGGGAATGTTTCTCGGCGTCAATTCACTCTTATCGATGGACACGTTCGATCAGCTCTGGTGGGTGCTTGGCACCTACGTTCTCATCGTGCTATTCAAGTCCGGCGATAGCCGGCTCTGGCTATTGTTCGGCCTCATCGCCGGCCTCGGGCTGCTGACGAAAGTGACAATGCTCTACTTGGGCTTTGGACTGGTCATCGGGCTGCTGCTCACCAGCCAACGGCGATACCTGGCGGACAGGTGGCTGTGGGTGGGTGGCCTGATAGCCCTCGGGATGCTTTTGCCGTATATCCTCTGGCAGGTTATGCACGGTTGGCCGACGCTGGAGTTCTGGAGGGTCTATGCCGACGGCAAGACCTACCCGGTCTCGCCCATCGATTTCGTCGTCCAGCAGATCGTCACCTCGCACCCGCTGACGGTGCCGCTCACGCTGGCCGGACTCTACTTCTACCTTCGCGCCAAAGACGGACAGCCCTATCGCCCCCTGGGCTGGATCTACGTTAGCATTTTCGTCGTCTTGATGGCCCAAAAGGCCAAGTTCTACTTCCTCGGTCCAACTTACCCGATGCTCTTCGCCGCTGGAGCGGTCGCCGTGGAGAAGTTTATCGGGCAGCGTGGCTGGAACTGGCTCAAGCCGACCTATGCCAGCCTTCTCATCGCCACCGGCATCGCGGCCGCTCCTCTGGCCGCGCCTCTCCTGTCCCCTGACAATTTCGTTCAGTATATGAGTGTGTTAGGGTCTAACCCGGCAAGAATGGAGAGGCTCGAAGAATCAGTGATGCCGCAGTACTTTGCCGACCGCTTTGGCTGGCCGGAGCTGGCGACGACCGTGGCCGGGGTTTACCGGCGTCTACCGCCGGAAGAGCGTTCCAAGGCCTGCATCTTCACCGCTAACTATGGGGAGGCCGGGGCCATCGACTTCTTCGGCAAGGCCTATGGTCTGCCCAGGGCTATTAGCGGCCACAACAGCTACTACGTCTGGGGGGCTGGCGATTGCACAGGGGATGTGATCATCTTTGTAGGGATGCGCGAAAGCGATCTGAGAAACATGTTCGATCAGGTCGAAGAGGCGGCGAGGACCGAGTGCCGCTACTGCATGCCGTACGAGAACCGCCGTCCCATCTACGTCGCGCGAAAGCCTAAGGTTTCTCCTGGGGCTGCCTGGCCACAGGTAAAGCACTTCGATTGAGGGACGCAGTCATGCTACCGGTGGATGGCCTGATCGTGCCAAAGTAGTCACTAGCGCGTGATCAGAGAACAGGTGCGACGAAGCCGCCACCCAACCCTCCCACCCTTCCAGAAGAAGGACGGGATCCCGTTCACGGGACGCCTGACGAGAGAGGACTTTCCTCCCGTTCAGCGGGATCTCCCCACCCCGACGGGGTATTGAGTAGTACCCGCACGAGCAAAACTAGGACCGATTTCCTATAGAAATTCTCAAACATCCAGGCTATCCTTTGTTACGCTGCATCGGCTCCTTACGCGCGTTCCCCACGTCAACGCGCTTCATAGGACGGGCCGGGAGCAAGGCTTTATTCTTATTTGGCTCGGAGGATACAGAGATGGGGGGTATTACACGGTTTCTGGTAGCAATCGTGTCGGTCTTATCCCTGGTCGCGGCGCTGTTGGCTGTGCCTTCGCCAGATGCCAGCGTATCTAGCGCCGGCTACGAGGCCCAGATACGCGAGATGGGCTTCGCGACCAACGACATCATTTACAACCCGGTTACCAAACGCATCTATGCCAGTGTACCAGACGCTGCCGGCACGGTAGGTAATAGCCTGGCGGTGATCGATCCCAGCACCGGCGCAATCGAGTCGTTCACGCCCATAGGCGACGAGCCCTATAAGCTGGCGCTCTCTGGGGATGGGCGGTACCTGTACGTAGCGCTCAAGGGCACGGCAAGCGTCCGGCGATTCGACATTGCCACGCAGACGGCTGAGCCGCCGTTCTCCCTTGGCTCCGACTCGTTTTTCGGGCCGTACTACGTCGAGGATATGGAGGTGCTTCCTGGCGACGGAGGGACAATCGCCGCATCACGGATGAATCTTGGGATCAGCCCCCGCCATGCTGGCGTAGCTATCTACGACAACGGCGTGCAGCGGCCAAACGCGACGGCTCGCCACACAGGAAGCAATGTGATTGAGGTCGCAGCAACGGCGGCGAGACTCTACGGTTACAACAATGAGACGACCGAATTCGGGTTCCGACGAATGGACGTCGACGAGTCGGGCGTGTCCGTGTTCGACGTCACCACCGACCTGATCTCGGGGTTTGGGGTCGACATCGTCAATGAGGGCAGCTATGTCTACGCTTCGACGGGCGAGGTAGTCTATGCCGAGGCCGGCATGCTCGTCGGGACATACCCGGGCATCGGATTCAGCGCCCTGGTGCGGCCCGATGGGGCGGTGGGGCGTACATTCTTCCTGACCAGCGGCACGGCTGACGTGATTCAGGCCTTCGACCAGGCGACGTTTGCCTTCGTCGGGTCGATCGAGGTGCCCGGCGTCAACGGGACGTCGAGCAGCCTGATCCGCTGGGGCAGCGATGGCCTGGCGTTTAGAACGAGCGGCGGCCAGATATTCCTCATACAGAGCCCCATTGTGTCTGGAGAGGTAGTTCCGACGCCCACAATCACGGCTATGCCAAGCGCCACGCCAACTTCGTTCCCAAGCGCCACACCGACCAACACGCCAACGGCCACGCCGACCAGCACGCCGACCAGCACGCCCACGGCCACGCCAACGAGCACCCCAACCAGCACGCCCACCCCAACGCCGACTATAGCGCACGTCGCCGACCTCGACGGCACGAGCACGGAGGCGAAGAACGTCTGGCAGGCCATCGTGACCATCACTATTCACAACGGCAGCCACAATCCGATCTCGGGCGCGATGGTGATGGGTAGCTGGAGCGACGAATACACGGGGGACACAAGCTGCACAACAGGCAGCAACGGCCAGTGCACGGTCACAAGCGCCGGCGTGCCCAAGCGAAACGGGAGCGTTAGCTTCACCGTCAATAACGTGAGCCGGAGGAGCGGGACGCCGCTGATGTACGCGCCGGCGGAAAACCACGACCCCGACGGCGACAGCAACGGCACGTGGATCATTGTAGATAGATCATAGGATCGCTCCACAGCCACAAGCGCTCTTGACCACGAACAAGACCGCCGCCCATACATCCCGTATGGGCGGCGGCAACGTTTCTGGGCATGACGTGGTTTCCCTGGACTGAGGAAGGCATCGAGCCTGTCTCAGGTCGAGAGGCCGTCGGTGTCCCGCCTAGATACTTGCTAAGTGCTTGCCTATCGACCGACACTTATAGCAGTTTGCAAAGGATTTTGGCTAGCGGAGCAGCCACCGATATACCGAGCGTATGCAATGTAGCGC
>JACPRP010000038.1 GCA_016189905.1 Chloroflexota bacterium
ACGGGCCGACTTCAGGGGCAACAGCTGGCCAAAGGCGTGCCCTGGCAAATCCCCTTGACTGATGAGCAGATCGCGTCACTGCGAGCACACGTCGCGCGAGCAAGGCGATCAAGGAGAGAGGCATTGTGAAATCTTCGAGGAGCCGACGATTATACGCGCCACAAGCGATCAGCCTTTCCTGCTGGCGAGAACTTCCGAATACCCTTGGCGCATCTGCTGCGCCAGGATCCTATGATCGAATTGCAGCGCACGGGCACGACCCGCCGCTCCAAGCTCCGTTGCAAGGTCGGCGTCGCGCAGAAGTCGCACCGTCGCCTTTGCCATCGCCTCGGGGTCGTATGGCGGACAAAGTAGGCCCGCCTTGTTACCCACGTACTCGCGGACTCCACCTATATCGGTGGCGACGATGGGAAGGCCACAAGACATCGCCTCCAGCAGGGCGTTGTTTGCTGTGGCATAGTGGAACGAAAAAATGGCGATCCTGGACTTCTGATACAGGCGCAGCAAATCCTCGTCGCGCAGGTGATCGTAGAACTCCACTCGCTCATCGTAGAGCTGCGAGTTGCCTCCACCTCCAGGACGCGTCCCTACGGCGATGAAACGAACCCTTGGGATCGCCTCAAGCACCAGCCCGATTGTCGCCTTGAAGGTCTCGAAATCGCGAAGATGCGAGCCGACGGTTATGCAGATCGGCTCATCACCGGAGGTTGCCGCGGGCTGAAAGAAATGGGTATCGACGCCGTGGGGAATCACCAGGATGCGTCCAGGTGAGAGCAAACCCTCGAAATACTCTCGCTGAGATTCGGAGACGAGAATCGCGGCGTCAAGATGCTGGGCGATCCTGTGAATTTGCAGCCATTCCAGGCTCCAGGGCGGCTCGTGGAAAGTAGCGACCACTCTGTTCCCCCTTATCCGCTTCATATGGCCCAGCATCCATACGTCCGTATCGCCATAAAGGATGTGGTAAAGTGCTCCCTTGTTCGCTAACATGTGTACTGCCGTTACGGCCTCGATCAACAGTATTCCTAAAGAGTACAAAGGGCGGGGCGTCAGCGCAGTCATGGTCTCATCTACCCGTCGTCCCAGATCGCCGATGACTGGGTAGTAGCCATATCTCCCATACAGCCAGCGTGAGCTTACTGGTGCCCATAATCTGTGCCCGCCTGCGTGACCGACAAAAGCATCGTATCCAGAATGCGATGCGTGATGTGGGTAACGTGGGCCTACCAAATAGATGCGCTGCTCAGACACAGCAACCTCCGTATTATGACGCAGGGCAATGGTGCACTCGTGTGATTGGCGTGTACTCGTCCGTCTTGAGGACAGACGAGTAAGGTCTAGCATTCGGCTGCGTCACAGCTCATTGACTCCTCTACGAGCCGACCCAGCACCTTGCGCGAGTCAAAGAATTCCTCGGCGATGGCTCGGGCAGCTCTCGAATGACGAGGGTAATCATTCTCGACCTCACGAATTGCTGACGCCGCCTCGTCCAGCGTCTGAAATGGCAAGATGCCCTGTCCCACCGGTATCACTGAGGCGAAGCCGGTGTCCTGGGCGATGACCGGCCTGGCGCTGGCAAGATAGCACGCGGACCGACAACTGAACCACCCTGGCTGACCGACCACGTAGCCATGCTTGGCCACACTGAACTCTCCTTTCGATGTCTCTACGTATCGTCGGTAGCTGTGTAGCTCTGAACACGACTCGATGGCATCCACCACACGCCAGCCAGCGTGAACCAGGAAGTCGCGCGTCGTCCACTCCGGATGGCTGCGCATCAAGGCGGCCACGGGGGTCGCCAAACCGTCATCGTCCCGTTCCCAGTTTGCGTGTCGCAAAGTGCCCAGGGCGACTTCCACAGCGATGGGAGCAACCCTATCTGGCAACTCCAGAACCCGCTTGAACTCCAGGTCCTTCTGGCCGATCATTCCGCCACGATACGCCAGCGGCTTGTAGCTGGTCCAACTCATGACGGTGGTATAGACGTTTCGTTGCAGATCAGATGTCCGCCAATTCGCAAGCACGATTGGCGGCCTGGTTGGACGCCAGTTATGGCCTGTTTGCGGCACCGGTGCGCTTGAGATTCGCTCACCCAGGCTGAAGTGCACATCGTGGGCGTCGACTCGGGCGCGAAATTCGCGGTCACCGGCTGCCAGCTTCACCTGAGTGAAAACCGGATCGGTATCGATGTAGACCATGCGCTTGGAACGGCGATACTCGTGGGGGCGTTCCAGGCTGCCAGAAACGTTGATGAGCAAATCGGCCGATTCGATGACCGCTTTTCGTTTCTCTTGGGAAAGGCCAAACCATTCGCCAGTGATGGGGAATCGGTAAGCCCACCGTCCTGTCATCCCCAAATACGACATAACGCTCGCCAGACATTGGACGTTCGGGCGGCAGTCCTGGGCGATCCAGTCGTTACCTGTGGGTCCGCCGTCGATGGTGTAAGGCCACTCACCAGAGTCTTCAAAATAGTAGACTTCGTGTCCCAGGTGCGCCAGTCCTTGCACGTACTGACCGTAGTCCCAGGCTACGCCTCCCAGATGAGGGTGCTGTGCGATCAATCCGGTAACGATGATACGAAGCTTCGAGCCCATTAGTCCTTTACTCCTTCAGCGGCTCTTTCCCTCCTGCCAACGTGATATCCAGGCTAATGGCCGTCGGAGAGGCCGCTTCCCTTGGCTGCGAAAGCTCTCTGTGTCCTGAGGGATAGGGCTGGTAGGTGCTAGCACCTGGAGGTAGCCATTCTCTATGGCCACATACATATCACACTTCTCTAAAGTGCTGAGACGATGAGCGATTATGAAGGTGGTGCGACCCTCACTCAGAAGGGTCATCGCGTCCATAATCGCCGCTTCCGTCTGAAGGTCGACGGAACTGGTTGGCTCGTCCATAATCAAGATGGGCGCGTCTTTAAGAAAGGCCCTTGCCAGCGAGATGCGCTGGCGCTCGCCGCCCGAAAGGGTCATCCCTCTCTCGCCCACGCGTGTCTCATAACCCTCAGGCAGACGACTGATAAAATCGTGCGCATTCGCCGCCTTCGCCCCTTTCACAATTTCGGATAGTTCACAACCCGGCCGGCCGTACGCGATGTTCTCTGCTATAGTAGTCGAGAATAGCACGGGTTCCTGCAGGACGATGGCGAACTGGTTCCGCAGATCGGCCAACCGGAAATCGCGCAGGTCTATTCCGTCGAGGAGGATCCGTCCCTCTGTCGGGTCGTAGAAACGCGTAAGAAGGCTTATGAGCGTAGTCTTGCCAGCGCCCGTTGCCCCTGATATTCCCACGTGAATCCCTGGCGGAACCTCAAAAGAAATGGATTGGAGCACCGGTTGATCCTTGGAGTAAGCGAAGGAGACGTCTTGGAATGCCACCACGCCCCGTGCGCGCGAAATGCGCCTGGCGTTCTTACGTTCGATCGGGTCCGGCGGTTCATCGAGCAGAGAGATCGCTCGTTCCGCACCGGCCATCGAAGATTGTAGACTGACCGACGTCCAACCAAGTTTTTCCAAGGGTCCATACAACTCACCAACGTAAGCCATTACGATTAGCAGATCGCCGATGGTTAGCGCTCCTGACTGTACCCGCTGCGCTCCAATAAAGAGGATCGCGGTCATCCCTGCCGCCGTAGTTAACCCGACTAACAGCCCGTAGCTGCCCTGGACCAGAGTGACCCGGATGTGTGCCCAAAAGCCTTTCAGCGAGTGTCGCGCAAAACGGTCCTGTTCCCTGGCTTCCTGACCGAATGCCTTGACGACGCGGATGGCTGAAAGCGTCTCCTGAACCACCGACATAGCTGAGCTTTGGAGTTTGTAGACATCGTGCCATTGGGTGCGCAAGCTCGGGCGATAGGCTCGTGAAATGGCGAAGAGAATTGGCGAAATCGCCAACGCGACAACAGCCAGTTCAGTGTTGATCCGTGTGGTAACGTAGATCATGCCCACGAGCTTCGCAAGTGAGGCGGTGACAGGAATGATGGAGTTCACCAGGATCCATTGTATGGCAGGAGCATCGTATCTGATACGATAGGTAGAGTCGCTCGTCCCAATAGAATCGTGGTAGGAGAGTGACAGTCGCTGTGCGTGGCGGAACAGCTTGGTCTGGAAGTCAAGCGCCATCTTCTCGCCCGTGTAGGTGCTTAGCAACGAGTTCCCCAGGCTCTGCAGTTGGTGAGCCAGGGCGATGGCGAGTGCAAGTGCTACCGCGAGTAAGAGGATGGCGACGGAACCGCCTGTGTGCACTACCGGGATGAGTCGATGGAGTAACTCAGGAATCGGATGGGACCCGATCACGCTGTCGACGACGATCTTCATTGGTAAAGGCGTGAGCAGCGCAAGAGGGGTCGAAAGCAGGTAGAGTAGCAAGATACTTGCCAGGTGCAGCCAGTAGGGGCGTGCCTCACGCAACAGTCTCTTGTAGATGGCGAAATCCGTGTACCTCCTCGCGCTCATTCCGCTTTGCCCTCAGTCGATGCTTTTTGTACGCCTCTCAGCATAGCAGCCGTGGCACCGGCGCACTCGATGTAGGTTTGCCAGACAAGAAGACTGGAGGCCGCTCCAAGTGCCGTTGATGCAGGCCAGGCTCCATCTCTCGCCGCGAGAATCGCGAGGATGCCAAGCATTACCGTCGTCGCGACGCCAATCGACGAGACCTTGGGCCACAGGCGAATTCGCGCTAGCTGAGCGTCGCCGGGGTGCTCTTCCACGGCCATGACCATGCGCGCGCTGCCCAGCAATCCCCCTCGAACCTCGATGTCCCACTGGTCGAAGCTTCCCCCAAGGCCCCAGGCAACTCCACTCGCTCGAAGTACCTTTTCGATGCGTCTCAGGTGCTCTTCTGGCGCTTTCCATCGCTCGCTCCAATAGGCCAAGGTCCACACTTTTGGAAACGACAGCCCGGATACGCCCCGAACCCTCCAAGGTGTCAGTCCGCCGCTCCATCGACCCTGCAAGCGAGCCAGAGGCTGGATCAAATGGAGGAACGTTGTCAAGCTCCACAGACGCAAGCGAACGGCGCAGGGAGCCGATATCTTCGCGAAACAGCCTCCGCTGGAGTTAAGCGCAGCTTGTACGATAGAGCTGGCGGCTGCGAAGAAAAGCAATGGAAGGGTCAGGAGCAGTGGTCGCCAGCTAGCGCCCAGGCCACTCAGCAGGACCATAGCGATGAGCACCAGATACCATTCGGGCAGGAGTGTCAGAGACCAAGCGCCGTTAGAGACTGGTGCGTACAGAGATTGGAATGGTGCCGTCCCCCAGGTGCCGTTGTAAATGCGTCCGCCTAAAGAACCCAAGCGGTTGGCAGGGATGCCGTACAGCCGTCCTCGCCATGTAGCATGGCCTGCGGCGTTATACTTCTCTGGCCATTTCCTCTCGAGGAGCGCTTCGGCCTGCCCGTACCCCAATTGTTGTTTCCAATAGGCGCGTAGCGAATCGCGGCGACGATGCCAGACAACTGCGCCGGGGGCAAAGCCCAGGGTCCATCCTCGTTCACGCAACCGCCAGCAGACGTCAACGTCATCGCCGGCGGTGCGAAATTGCGGGTCGAATCCCCCGATCATTTCCAGGGCGCTCTTATGGAAGGCCATGTTACAGCCCGGCAGGTGTTCAGCCTCTTGATCCGAGAGAAGGACATGCACGGGATTGCCCGGTGCGCGCGCCACGCAATTCGCGACGAACCCATCATCTGGGCGTGCAATGTTAGGTCCGCCCACGCCCACGTGAGTCGTCTGGAGGAATGTGGCTGCCAGATAGGTTAACCAGTGGGGATCGGGTCGTGCGTCGTCATCGATAAAGGCGACAATCTCGCCACTGGCTGCCAGCGTTCCTGTATTGCGGGCGTTACTTAGGCCTTGATTCTCCGTGGTGATGACTTGAAAACCATATTCCCCGGCTATAGCTGCCAGCCCATCGGTAGATCCATCGTCGACCACGATGACTTCGTAGTTTGGATAGTCCAGGTCAAGGATCCCCTCGAGGCAATCGCGGATAGTCCGCGATCCGTTGTGGCTGCATACGATCACGGAAATAGAGGGCCATGGTAAGCTCAGCGGGTGCGGTACCTCAGCGAACGCTTTCCTGGCCGTCGCCAAAGCCGGCTTTGGGGTTCTGTCATCCCGCGTCAGGCCAAAGGCCCAGTCACCCACATCAGCGTCAGCCCGATACCACTCATCTGTCCACGCAAAGATGAAGCCGCCAGCGCATCCGGCCGCAGACACGCTCCGAATCTGCCACTCGATAGATTGCGCCTGGGCGAGTTCGCCGTGTCGAAGACTGTCGAGACCTATCTCGCTTATGACGAGCGGGCGATCACCCGCTATGTTCTGTAGGCGGGCGAGATAGGCCTCCAGACGGTTCTGGGATTCGAGATAGACGTTGAAGCACACGAGATCAAGGAATGGCAGTTGCAAATACTCGGTGGTCGGGTAATTCACATAAGTGACGATGGCAGAGGGGTCCTCATCACGTACAGTCCAACACAGCTTCTCGATGTAGCTTTCCACCCAACGTCTCCCCAGCCAGCGGACAATGGGCGCCGGGATTTCGTTGCCAACAGCATAGCAGAGGATAGCTGGATGCCCGGCGCAGGCGTTAATCTTGGCCCGTGCTATTTGCTGGACATCCTGGATGGATTTCTTCTTGTCAATCAGGAAACCGACGTACTCCTCCGCCGACAGCCCCACCATTACGCGAATGCCCTGCTGCTGCGCCGCGTCGAGCAGCGACCGGGGTGGCACGGTGTGCGGTATCCGGACACAGTTCACGCCGTTCGCCGCCATTAGCGCGAGATCTCGCTCAACTACCTCTTCGTCAGAGTATTCCCTCCCGTCGGGACCAGGGCGAAATGCCCCATAGGTCACGCCTCGAACATAGAATTTACTATCCCCTAGAAAAATAAACTTTCCCTGCACCCTTGGCCGCACACCCCACATCACCAACGATCTATTGGCTGTCTCAGGGCCGGACATTATCTCTCTCTCGATTGCCTCCTCACGATGGTCGCACATCTCTCCGTGACTATTGTTGGCGTTGCCGTAGTGCACGTGGCGTGTCTCCTTTTTTTGCGTCGGGCAAGATTCCTTTGTTGCGCTCTGCAAGATTCTTGCCAGTCCCTAGATGGAACGGGTCATCAGGCACGAATGTTGCGACAGCCGTTGGGAAAAGGTTGTGTTCCGTTGGAGGTACTAGACTTCAAAGGAGGGGTGGAACTTGGTGCGAGAAAGGAAGTCGGCCTCTCGAGGGGTGGATCCAAGCTCGAGGCCACAGACGGCTGATATCATCACGACCGATCTGCTCAACCATCCAGCAGTGTGGGCATGGGGTCAGGTCCAACGAGAGCATCGGAGACCTGCCGGGGTCCAAATCCTGAAGGGGCTAGGGCGCAAGAGTTCAAAATCGGTTGTGTATCGGATTGCCGGTGTCGGGGCAAACGGGTCCGATGTGATAGCAAAACGCTGCCCCCAACTCACGTTGGAGTTGGAACGCACTATTTATGAGAAGATCCTGCCGCACCTGCCAGTGTGTACGCTTCGATACTATGGGGCTGTGGAGGAACCGAGCACCAATTTCGGCTGGCTTTTTCTGGAGGATGCGGGGGAGTGCTCATACTCCGCCGATATCGAGGAGCATCGATCCCTCGCTGCGCAGTATCTGGGGGCGATGCACGTTTCCGCAGCCGGCATTGTCGCGTCAGCGTCCCTACCCGACCGGGATCCAGGCCACTATTTAGAACACCTGCAATCGGGGCGCGAAGCGATCGTGCGAAATCTTACCAATCCGGCTCTCACGGCAGTAGATGTAGAGATGCTCGAGGCCATTGTATCGCAACTGGATGTGCTGAAGCGAGATTGGGGCAGTCTTGAGCGATACTGTCATACGATGCCGAGGAGCCTCGTGCACGGCGATTTCGTAGGTAAGAACGTGCGGCTCAAGAGAACTCGTGCAGGAATCGTCCTCCTCCCCTTTGATTGGGAAACAGCGGGGTGGGGAGTGCCGGCGCCCGATTTGGAAGGCCTCTGGGCGGTGAGCGACGCTGCAGTCTACTGGTCGTCGGTGCGAGATGTCTGGTCGGATTTGGGCATCGAGGGGGTTCAGCGACTAGCGATCATAGGTAGAATCTTTCGGTGTCTCGCCGCCATCCGTTGGGAATCTGAAGGCCTCTGGCTTGAAAGGGTGGATCAGCCACTGCGGTCTATGCGGATCTACGTGTCTCGATTGGCGGAGTCATTGCGAGGGCTGTAGTTCATCCCCCGAATCGGGGCGCCCCGCCGCGAGCAGGTCCTCGGCCTCCTTGATCACTTCCACTGTCGAGACTGCGTCCAGGCAAAGATGCCCGCCTTGCTGGCACCAGTTTCCATCACAAGCCGGACACGGCACTGTGCTGAACAGGGGGCGATGAAGAGTCCTATCTAGCGGTGCCCACTCGCTTACCGAGCAACGCCGAAAAATGAGGATGCTTGGCGTACCAAGCGCCGTGGCCAGATGCGCCGGGCCAGTATCGTTGCCGACGAATAGATCAGCCGAGGCGATAATGGCACCGAGCGTCCCCAGGGAAGTCTTCCCGATCAAGTCCATCGGGGGGTAGCAGGCGTGGCGCAGAACCTCGTTGCCGAGTTGGCGATCGGATCCGGTGCCCACCTGCACGACCGTTGCTCCGTGATATTGTGCCAAATAATCTGTTACCCTGGCAAAACTTGCTGGCGACCAGGAGCGCTCAGGAAACCGGCTCCCCGCGTGAAGCACAACCAGCGGAGACGAACGGATTCTGCCGGGCAACAACGCTTCGGCCGCCGCTTTGTCCTCAGGTAGGAGCGGAAACTCCATCTGAGTTCCAAAGATGGGTAGCTTGAGGCGCTCGACAACTTCGAGAAGTCGCAGGATTTCGTGAGTGTGGCGGAAAAGAACGGGGATATCCAGATACTCACTTCCCCGCCCCTCGCAAAACCCGGCCGCCAGGCGCGCACCGAGGCTGCGCACGAAGGTGGGGAGGCTGATCCAATGCCACTGGATGGCAAGATCGTAGCCGTAGGCGTGCGCAGATTCGGCAAACTGGTCCCACTCTGGCGTCGGCTCGCCGTCGGGGTCGCCCGGGAAGACAAGAAAGCGGTCGATTGTATCGTAGCGGCGCCATAGCTCCTCCATCCATGGCAGTCCGACCCAAGTAATCTCCGCCTGAGGGAGCGCTCGACGCAAAGCGCGCATAGCCGGAGTGGCGACGAGAAAGTCTCCTAGAAAGAGCGCTCGTGTGATGATGATGCGACGAGCTTGCAGCATAATTTCGTCAGCTCGATCGCCGACGTACGTGTGATTGGCTGCCTCAGGATGGATTCGGAGTCCAGCTTCGTGACGACGAGGCCTGTGAGTCACGGCTACCCCCTATTGTTCACCGTGGCAATACTCCTTTGCCAACCGCAGCAAGATTCTTGCCAGGCCCTTAGAGCAGTTCTCGTTAGCGTTTATCGATCGCCCCTCTGGCGGGGTGTCCTTCAGCGGAAGGACGCCCCTCGATAAACGCCAGGTCGCTAAATACTATCGCAAACCGATGTAAAGGGCGGCCAGGCGCCTCCCCTCGCTTGACGCCTCGAAAAAGCCCGTGCTATAATGCCCGTGCTTTGTTTCCCGATGGTGCGGGGACGAGTGGACGCATTGCGCAGGAGTATGGCGTGCAGATACGAGACTATTGGCGGGTATTGAGCAAGCGCTGGTGGGTGATAGCCGTCGTGTGTGTGGTGGCCACCGCCGCCAGCATTGGCTACAGCAAGATGCAGACCCCGATCTTCCGCTCCAGCATTCGGCTGGACGTGTCGCCAGCGCGTTATGACTACGGTCTGACGATGGTCATCGAGAACCTGCTGCGGCAGTATGCCCAGCAATTGCAGACGGATAAGATGGCCGATCTGGTGGACTCGACGCTCAAGCTCGATCTGTCGGCCGAGCGCCTGCGCTCGCGCGTCAAGATTTCGCCGGTGCCGGAGGATTACGCTATCCAGATCGAGGTGGACGATACCGATCCTAATCGGGCCAAGGATATCGCTTACACCTGGGCCAGTGAGTTTGTGAAGCTGCACCAGGCACGGATGGCGCCGGTCGATCCGCGCGATCGCATCGAAGTCACGGTACACGATAATCCTCGCCCAGGCGAGATCAACTGGCCTAAGACAAGGCAAAACGCCATCGCCGCCGCCGCTCTCGGCATCGTCGTCGGCGCCTTGATTATCTTCCTCTTGGAGTATCTCGACGATACCTTTAAGACACAGGAGGATATCGAGCGCTACGTCTCGCTGGCGGTGCTGGGTGCGATCCCGTCCACTGGCCCGGCGGGCAAGCCCCGTGTGGTGGGTGAGCGCAAGCTGCGGGTGAGCACATAACGGAGAGCTTGGGGGGGGAGAGTTTGCAGAAGCAGCGCGAAGACCTGATAACCGTGGTCAATCCGAAGTCTCCTGTTTCGGAGGCTTATCGGCGGCTCAGAACGAACATCCAGTTTTCGGGCCTCGATAAGCCGCTGAGGACTTTGCTTATGACGAGCACCGGTCCCGAAGAGGGTAAATCAACCACACTTGCCAATTTGGGCGTGACGCTGGCGCAGGCCGGTCATCGTGTGGTGCTGGTGGACTGCGACCTGCGGCGCCCCAGCCTTCAGGATATCTTCGGCGTCGATAACGCGGTGGGGTTGACCACCCTCTTCATCGAGGACCGTTCACTCGATCTCCAACACGCGGCGGTGCTGAAGGAGACCTCTGTCGCCAATCTCAGGGTCCTGACCAGTGGTCAGCTTCCGCCGAATCCGTCCGAGCTATTGAGCTCGCAGCGCATGGGGAAGATCATCGAGAGCCTCAAGGCACAGGCGGACTTCATCCTCTTCGACTCGCCGCCCATCCTGGCGGTGACCGATGCCGCCGTTCTCGCCCAGAAAGTGGACGGCGTGGTTCTCGTGATCAGCGCGGGAAAGACCAAGCGCGACCACGCGGTGAAGGCTAAGTCTCTGCTGGAGAAAGTGAACGCCAAACTGCTTGGGGTTGTGCTGAACAATGTCAGGGCGGACAGCACGGTGTACGGATACTGACCCCGGCCTGTGTTGATGTCATTGGAGGTGACGCCGGTGAAAGGCCTGATTCTAAGCGGCGGTAAGGGAACCAGACTCCGCCCGATTACATACACGGGAGCCAAACAACTGGTCCCGGTCGCCAACAAGCCGGTTCTTTTCTATGCCATCGAGGACCTGATAGAGGCGGGCATACGCGATATCGGCATTGTGGTTGGCGATACCAGGGACCAGATCAAGGCTGCCGTGGGCGACGGCAGCGACTTCGGCTGCCGGATCACGTACATCGAGCAAGAGGCCCCATTGGGGATAGCTCATGGCGTAAAGATTGCCGAGTCGTTTATCGGGAAGGACCGCTTTGTGCTTTTCCTCGGCGATAACTTCCTCCGTGATGGCATCGTTCCACTGGTGGAGAGGTTCGCCGACGATCCGGAGATGAACTCACAGATACTGCTCTACCGCGTCAAGAACCCGCAGGATTTTGGGGTAGCCGAGCTGGTCGATGGTCTGGTAGCGAGGGTCGTCGAAAAGCCGAAGGAGCCGAGGAGCGATCTCGCCGTCATCGGCATCTATATGTTCGATCACCACGTCTTCGAGGCGGTGAACAGGATCACGCCCTCTGCTCGCGGTGAGCTGGAGATCACCGATACCATCCAGTACCTCATCGATCACGGGCTGCGGGTTCATCCGCATGTGATCGGCGGTTGGTGGATCGATACCGGCAAGAAAGATGATATGCTGGAGGCCAACCGCCTCATCCTCGACACGATGGAGACCCAGATACTCGGGGCCATCGACGCGACGTCGGAGATCTATGGCAAGGTCGTCGTCGGCAAAGGCGCCGAGGTCCACAACAGCGTCATTCGCGGGCCGGTGATCGTCGGGGAAAACGCGCGCATTATCAACTCATACGTTGGCCCTTTCACGTCGATCAACTATGATTGTGAGATCATCGGCAGTGAGATCGAGCACAGCATCGTTCTCGAGAACAGCAAAATCATTGACATCCACGGCCGAATCGAGGATAGTCTAATCGGTCGAAACGTCGAGATCTATAAATCGCCGATCAAACCCAAAGCGTTCAAGATGATGCTTGGCGACTACAGCAAGGTCGGCATTCTTTAGGGTAATTGTGAAGGTAACATTAGTTTACGCAGGGATCGTCGGCCAGGGCTTTGCCAGCGCTGGCAAAGGTATGGACGCCGGCTGGATCAACCACGCGCTCAGCATGCTGGGCGCGTGCGCGCGCGACGCCGGCTTTTCGGTCGATCTCATCGACTTGCGAGCCTTAGAGGGCTGGGATCACTTTCGGTCTGAGATACTGGCGCGCAAGCCCGATGTGACCGGGCTCACGATGATGAGCGTCGACTTCAACCCCGTGATGCGCTCCATCGACGTCATCAAGGAAGTCCTTCCCAACACGGTCACCGTCATCGGTGGACCCCATCCGACGCTCGCCCTCGACGAGGTCACCTCCAATCCCAAGGTTGACCACATCGTCGTTCACGAGGGCGAGACAGTCTTCGTCGAGCTGCTGCGCCGACTGCAAAATGGTGAGAAGAGCGAACGGGTGATCGAGGGGCAGAAAGCAGACCTGGACGCATTGCCCTTCATCGACCGCGACCTCTTTCTGAACGAATGGCGCAAGGCCGGTTACAGGCTGGATTCGCCGGAGGTGCCGATGGGCAATCTCCCCCCGCCATTCGTCACCATTATCGCGGGGCGTGGCTGTATGTATAATTGCAGTTTCTGCCAGCCGGCCGAGCGGCGGCTGTTCGGCGGGAAGGTACGGCGGCGCAGCGTGGCGAACGTGATCCAGGAGCTGATCTACCTGCGGGATAAGTACCACTTCAAGAGCCTGCTTATCCATGACGATTGCCTGACCGAGGACCGGAAGTGGGTATTGGAGTTCTGCGAGGCGTATAAGGCCAACGGCTTCGACCAGCCGTTCTTCTGCCAGAGCCGCGCCGACATCATCGTCAAGCACCAGGACCTGATCAAGCTGATGCGGGGCGTGGGGCTGAGTGGGATGATGATCGGCTTCGAGAGCGGCAGCCAGCGGGTGCTGAAGTTCCTGCGCAAAGGCACCACGGTCGAGCAGAATCTGGAGGCGGGCCGCATCTGTCACCGGCTCGGCGTCCAGGTCTGGGCCAACTATATGATCGGACTGCCAACGGAGACTCGGGAAGAGATCATGGACACGATTCGCATGCTGAAGGAGATAGACCCGGATTACTACAGCCCCGCGTTCTACACACCCCATCCAGGGAGCGACCTGTACACCTACTGCCTGGAAAACGATCTCTCGCTGATCACCGATCACGACGCCTATCGCCGCAACCCGACGGGACTCAAGATAAAAGGGCACGATTATGAGTTCCTGACATACGCGCTCGAAGAGTCCCGACGGCGCAAGCCGCTGAACGCCTTCAGGCGAGCGGCGAGAGCCGCGTTGAAACGCTACGCTTCGCCGCGCAAGGCGGCGCGCAAGCTGCGCAGGCTCGTGTTAGCGGCACCCCAATCGTAACTTTAGAAAGATTGTGTGAGGACGGATGAAACGTATTCTTGTAACCGGTGGAGCGGGGTTTATCGGCAGCAACTTCGTGCGTCACCTGCTCCTGAACCGCCCTGACTATGACGTGATCGTGCTGGATAAGCTCACTTACGCGGGCAACCTGGAAAACCTGAAAGATGTCCAGGATAACCCCCACTACCAGTTCGTTCACGGCGATATCTGCGATGTGAATATAGTCCAGCAGACCGCCGAGGGGGTGGACGCAATCGTCAATTTTGCGGCTGAAACCCACGTGGATCGCTCGCTGCTCGAGCCAGGCGCGTTCATCAACACCGACGTTTACGGCACATACGTGCTGCTCGAAGCGGTGAAGAAGCTCGGCATCGAGCGCTTCGTCCAGATATCGACGGACGAGGTTTACGGGTCGGTCGAGGAAGGCTCGTCGGTCGAAACGGATCAGCTCGCGCCGCGAAGCCCGTACGCGGCCAGCAAGGCGGCGGCGGACTTGATGGTTAACGCTTACCGGACCAGCTTCGGCCTGCCGACAGTCATCACCCGCGCCTCGAACAATTTCGGTCCGTATCAGTACCCGGAGAAGGTAATTCCCCTTTTCGTGACCAACGCCCTGGACGACCAGCCGCTGCCGCTGTACGGCGATGGCTTGAACGTTCGGGACTGGCTATACGTCGGCGATCACTGCGAGGCCATCGACCTCGTGCTCCACAAGGGTGAACCCGGCGAGGTTTATAACGTCGGCGGTGGCAACGAGCGAACCAACATCGAGTTGACGGGGATGATCCTCGATCTATTGGGCAAACCGCAGAGCCTCATCAAGCACGTGACCGATCGCCCCGGGCACGATCGTCGCTATTCCCTCAACTGCGCCAAGCTCGCCGCGCTCGGCTGGCAGCCACGGCACCGCTTCGAGGAGGCGATGGCTCAGACAGTCAGATGGTACGTCGAGAACGAGTGGTGGTGGCGCAAGCTCAAGTCTGGCGAGTACGCCGATTATTACAATCGAAATTACGGCCACAGGAGGACGCTCTGAACGTGGACAGAGAGCATATTGCCAGTCTCATCAACACCGCCCTCGGCGTAGAGAAGGCCGACCTGGTGATCGTCAACGGCACCCTGGTGAACGTGTACACCGGCGAGGTGCAGGAGAATATGGGCGTGGCCATCAAAGGCGAGAGGATCGCCTACGTCGGGCCGACGGCGGAGCATACGATCGGGCCGAACACCGAGGTGCTCGACGTCAGGGGAAAGGTCCTCGCCCCCGGCTTCATCGACGGTCACGCCCACATCGACAACCTGTACACGGTCTCCGAGATTCTGCGCTACGCGATGGTCACGGGCACGACGACGATCATCACCGAAACCTCCGAGATCGGCGGTGCGATCGGCTACGCCGGCGTGGTCCAGATGATCGAGAATATAAAAGATCAGCCGGTGTTGTTATGGGCTGTGACTCCCAGCGAGTTGCCGATCAACCCGGAATTCGAGGACTGTGCTGCTCCCTTCTCCGCACAACAGGCCGAAGAGCTTCTGCGGCGGTCCGATGTGCTGGGCGTTGGCGAGGCCTACTGGCCGCGGGTGGTGGAGAGTGATCCAACGGTGCTGGACATCATCGCCGGCGGCTTGAAGGCCTTCAAGCCAGTGGCAGGCCATTCGTCGGGGGCAGGAGGGAACAAGCTGCAGGCCTACGTAGCCGCCGGTATCGCGTCCTGCCACGAGCCGATCACCGTCGACGAGGCGGTAGAGCGGCTGCGGTTGGGGATGTACGTCTTGATTCGTGAAGGATCCCTGCGCCAGGACCTGGAGGCTATCGCGCCGATCAAGGATCTCGACGTCGACTTTCGTCGGTTGGGACTGACGACCGATGGCCTGTGGCCCGGGGATGTGATAGAAAATGGATTCATCAATCGCCTGGTGCAGAAGGCCATCGATCTGGGCTTCGCGCCGGTCACCGCGATTCAAATGGCGACGCTGAACGTGGCCGAGCTTTTCGGCCTCGATATGCTCGTCGGCGGCATCGCGCCCCACAGGTATGCTAATATCAACGTTCTTCCCGACATCAGGACGATGACGCCCGACTATGTGATCGCCAAAGGGCGTATCGTCGCCGCCCAGGGCGAGCTGTTGGTGTCTCCCAGAAAAGACTATTTCCCTCCAGAGATGATGCAGACGGTGCATCTGCCGCGCCGGATGAGCGCCGAGGATTTCCACATCAAAGCCCCGGCGTCGCGGGTCAAGGCGCGGGTGCTCAAGGTCATTAAGCAAATGGTTGTCGGCGAGGTGCAGATGGATATCGCTGCTCCTGACGGCGTCATCCTCGCCGATCCCGCGAACGACATTTTGAAGGCCACGGTCATCAACCGTCACGATGGGCGTGGCGAAAAGTTCGTCGGGCTCATCAACGGGTTCGGGCTGAAGGCGGGCGCGTTCGCGACCACGATCAGTTGGGATTCCGATAACATCGTCGCCGTGGGGGCTAGCGAGGCGGACATGGCGGCCGCCATCAACCGCATCGCCGAGCTACAGGGCGGCACCGTTCTCTGCGAAAACGGCGTGATCTACGAAGAGCTGGCGCACCCGGTCGGCGGCATAATCTCTCAGGCGCCGCTGGAGGAGATAGCGGCGCGCCTGAAGCGCATCGACGCTCGCCTGCGGGAGTTGGGCTCGACGCCGGCGGATCCCTTCCTGACGCTGCAGACCCTCACCTTCACGGCGTTGCTCTTCACGCGCATGACGGAGAAAGGGCTGGTTGACGTGAGGCAGAAGAAGATCGTGGATCTGTTTGTTAATTGACCCGCTCACGTCTGACGGACTGCTGTCTCGAGACCGCAAGATCCGGGCTGGCGCCGATACATCTCAGCCGTAGCCATATGGTAGGGCTCGCGGAAGCTGCTGTCAACGGATTTGGGGAGCGGATTGAACGGATAGGCAACGAAGAGGCAGCCAGGGGCGTCGCAAGCGCCGCTGTCGACGGATTTGGGGAGCGGATTGAACGGATGGGGGGTTTCAGCCGGAGCATCTTTCATAACTCCACCTCTCGGCGGACCGCGACTACCGCCGTAGCCATTCTACCTATGTTGCACCACAGCGCCAGCGCCCTGAGAGGCAAGGCCAGGTCTCCAGGGTAGCCATTCTACCTATGTTGCACCACAGCGGCTGTGCATACGCACAGTGCCCCGCGGGTTTTACTCTTTCGCCTTCTTCGACTGGCTGACCGGGCAGGGGTTGTGGTTCGTGACTCGTGCCCGGGATTTGACCGCCTTCCGCGTCGAGCAAGTGCTTTTTCAGAGTCCCAACGTACGGGACCGCATCATAGCTTTGGGCATGTATCGCTCCAACCCGTGCCAGCATCACGTGCGCCTGGTGGAAGTGTGCGTAGGTGGGCTGTGGCGCAGGTATTTGACGAATGCCACCCCTACGTAGTACTGTACCGATGTTCTAGACTTTATGTCAGACTCTTAACCTTAATCCTGTATGCCTCTGGCGCAGGCTTCAGGGTGCGGGCAAGCCAGAGGGGACGCCGCAGGCCGTGGGACGCCGGGGCGGGGCGCGTCATCGATAGCCACTGCTGGTAAACCTGCCTGGCCAGGGCAGTGTCGGCGAATGTGTCTCCGTAGCGGTCCTCGGGGTGCGGGTGTTCGAGCCTCACCTTCTGATGCCAGCAGTGCATGCCGCTCACCGGGTCCGGGTGGACTGGGAACGCGAAATTCTGGTGCACGCCCGCATCTTCCCACCACACCCGTTTGCTGTCGGGATCGTCGCTCTCAAACGGTCTGACGCCGTGCTTCTGGCGGATCAAGTACTTGCCGTCACCCCGGTCGACGATCTCGACCAGGGCCGAAGACCATCGGTCATTGCCGATCTCTTCGTGCAGTCGCCACCGACCGAGATGGTGCGAACACGCGACGATGCCTGGCCGGATGCCCTCGGTCACCCAGATCCGGGCAATGAAATAGCCGATCTCGGTGTTCACGCGTATCAGGTCGTCGTTGACAAACCCGAGGCGGTCGGCATCGTAAGGATGCATCCAGAGGGGGTTGCGGTGCGAGATCTCGTTCAGCCATTTGGCGTTGCCCGACCGCGTGTGGATCAGCGCCGGCAGACGGAACGTCGGCAGCAGCAGGTATTCGTCCTTGCTGCGGTCGATTTCTGACCAGTGCACGTGGCTGCGAATGTAGCTCGGGACAGCTTGCTCTGCCCATCCCCAGTTAGCCAGCGTCGAGGAGAAGAACTCCAGCTTGCGCGAAGGCGTGGGAAAGCCGACATGGGCCCTCCCGTCGACCTCTACGCCGACCGTTTGCCCCCCGTTGCGAATCAGCCCCGTGGTCTCGTCCGCCTGCGTGCCGTCCAGTTCCCTGGGCGTGAGCGGTCTCTCCTGCAACCGGTAGTTCTTATCATCGACGAGAAAAGCGCCGTGCCGGCGCATGTACGCCAGCGGCGTCAGCTTTTCCCTGGCCGCGGCTTCGGGCAGACCCGGGACCGAGTGCTCGAAGATCCAACCGTAGTACTCGTCGATCGTGATCTTCTCGCCGGGTCGATACGGCGACTCGAAATACCTGCGAATGCCGAGGCTGCCGTCCGGATCGATGCGCCACGACAGCTCGATCCAGAACTCGTCCTCCTCCCAGACGGCCCCTGGGTTAGCCTCGTAGGTGAACTGCACCTTCTTGCCCAGCCTCTCCATCGCCGCCCTGCGGACTGGCTGGCGAAAGCCGATCCACCGTGCCGCCTGGGTCTCCTGGCTCATCAGGTCGTGCCGTTCCGAGGCAAGGCCCATCGGCAGGACGTAGTCCGCGAACCAGGCGGTCTCGCTCCATGTGGGCGTCAGCGCCGCGTGCAGCCCGACCATCGACTCGTCGCGCAGCACCTCGTACCAGGTCGCCCCATCGGGGTTGACCCAAATTGGGTTATAAACCCTAGTGAAATAAACGTCCAGCCTGCCCCGCCCTTCCTGCAGGAAATGCGGCAAGAGGAAGCTCGGCTCGTGGAACGAGAGCGGATACTCCTTTGGCCAGGAGAGCTCGTTCCAGTCGTTCTGCGGCGGCGGCTTTTGCGGCGGGGTCGGGACGAACTTGTCCCACGCGTTCGGCGAAACCCCGCCAGGAGTGCCGACGCTTCCCGTCAGCACGTTCAGCAGCATGAGCGCCCGCGCGACCTGCCATCCCCCGAGGTTGCCGGTGGAGGCCGAGCGCCAGACGTGTGCCGAAAACGACGAGCCGGCGCGTGCTATCTCGTGCGCGACTTCGACGAGAGTAGCGGCTGGAATGCCGCTCTCGCGCTCGGCAAACTCGGGCGTATATTCACTGTAAAGCTCCCTGAGACGCCTGATGAAGTTAGCGAAGCTGACCTCGTCTTGCGGATGCTGGCTCCGCAGGTACTCCTCCCAGTTCGTCCAGCGTCGCACGAACTCGCCGTCGTAGAGGTCCTCTTCCAGGAGAATCCTGGCCATCGCCAGCATCGCGGCGGTCTCAGTTCCCGGCCATGTCGGCAGCCAGTAGTCGGCCATCGAAGCCGTATTGGAAAGGCGAGGGTCCATCACGGCGATCCTGGCGCCGCGACTCTTCGCTTCGACGATCCGTTGCGCGTGGGGGTTGAAGTAATGGCCGGTCTCGAGGTGCGCGCTGATGAGCAGAATGAAGCGAGCGTTGCTGTAGTCCGGTGATGGTCGATCGGAGCCGGTCCACATAGCATAGCCAACCCTCGCCGCCGACGAGCAGATGTTCGTATGGGAGTTGTGGCCGTCGATGCCCCACGCCTGCAGCACCCGCTCCACGTAGCCATCGTGCCCCGGGCGGCCCACGTGGTACATGACCTCGTTGCCCCGGCCTTCACGGATTGCGTTTCGAATGCGGGAGGCAAAAGTATCGAGCACCTCGTCCCAGGTAGTGCGCTCCCACTTACCCTCGCCGCGCTTGCCGACGCGGCGCAGTGGATAGAGTATCCGCTCGGGATCGTTCACCTGATTGATCGTCGCCGATCCCTTAGCGCAGACGCGACCGCGGCTGGCCGGGTGCAAGGGATTGCCCTGGAACTTGCGGACCTCGAGGCTCTCCTTATCGACGTACGCCAGCAGGCCGCACGCTGACTCACAGTTGAAGCAGATCGTCGGCACCAGCATGTACTGGCGCTCGACCTTCTTGGGCCAGTAAGTGGACTCGTACTCGGTCCAGTCGTCCCACTGCTCTGGAGGAGGAAACGAGGCCAGGACCGGCCGGCCCAGAGGGGGTAGGCTGGCCTGCCCATCCCCATCTATTGGCGCTTGAGATCCGCCAGGACCGTCAGACTTGAACAAGTTCATCACCATCTCCCTTCAGCTCATGGCGACCGACTGCCCGGCTCGCACCCACAGGTCCTCGTAGACCCAGAGCCCGGCCAGAGCAAGCGCGGAGGCCAGCGTCGCGAAGCCCAAAGGCAGAGCCACCACCACGATTCCCAGGAGAACGAGCGACGGCAGTATCACGCCCGCGACAACGTAGCCGAGCCAGAAGCGCTTCGCCAGCGCCCCCCGTTTGAGGATGGCCGCGGCCATCGCCACGTCCTTGTTGGGGTGGCCCGCGTATAACTCAGTTAGCGTGATCGCGAGCCCCACGACGACGCCAATCAGGAGCACGCCGTTTAGAATGGAAAGTAGCGGCACATTGCCGGGGTCTGCCACCGGCGCAAGCAGCAGCAGGGAGGCCGCTCCGGCCGAGACAGCCGCTACCAACAAATGCCAGAAGACGAGCGGGCTCTGCCAGAAATCGCGCCCCTCGGCCTGACCAAAAAGAAAGGCGCTGTAGCCCGCGGTAGCTAGGCCCAGGATGGTCATGGGCCACAACAGGCCGAGAGACACCTGGCTGAGGCCCAGCAACGTCGTCAGAAACAGTAGCCAAACGGTGGCGCCGTAGGCGGTGAGCACATAGCCACCCAGAGCCAACCAGGACCGTGGATTGGGGGCCAGGAACATGCGCCAGACGCGCTCAGGTCGCTCCAGGTCCGAGACAAGTAGCAAAGCGGTAAGCACGGCAAATAGGCCAGCCATCAAGGGCGCGCCCAGGGACAATCCCGGGCTCACCCCTGCCCCTATCAGCAGCGGTCCGGCCACCACCCCAATCCCAGCGGCGATGGACTTGGTCCATAGACAGGTGGATACCTTTCGCCCCCAGGGCCTGGCGTGGGGAACATCGTAGACGGTGATGGCGTTGGGGGTTATCCCCCGCTGCTCAGGCATGGCTCGCAATGCCTCTGCGTAGGAAGATGTAGAGGCATTGCGACGCGGTATCCCGTTCCCATTGGGAGACGTCTCGGTCCGCCCAGAGGGCGGGGTTACGGAAACCTTCGCGTAATCTACGCCGTCGCCGTTCCGCGAGATTGGCCACGGGGACCCCTTCAGCTCGAGGTCCATTCCCCTGGGGCCCAGCTCGGACCATAGATAGCTTGTGGGCTGCATGGCCACTCCGGGCGTTATAGCAGCCACATCGGCACCGAGGTAGAATACTTGAGGGCGGGTTCCTTGATCCGGCCGACGCACCTGGACCTGCTCGCGAGCCAGGAGGTGGGCGATCTCGCCGGACGAATCATCCAGGTCCCCGGCCACGATGGCTCCGGTTGGGCAGGTGATGGTGCAAGCAGGAAGTAGGCCTCGGCTGATGCGATGGGCGCAGTAGTTACACTTGGCGACGGTATGAGTAACGGGGTCGATGTGAGGCGCGTTGTACGGACAGGCGACGATACAGGACTTGCAGCCGATGCAGCGGTCAGAGCCGAAGTCCACGATGCCATCCGCGCGCTTGAACAGCGTTCCGGTAGGGCAAATTTTCACGCACGGGGCGTTCTCGCAGTGCTGGCAGCGCTCTACCATGAAATAGCGGCGCGTGTTGGGAAACTCACCCTTCTCGACGTACTTCACCCAGGTACAAAAAACGCCAAGGGAGACCTGGTTCTCGGCCTTACAGGCGACTGTGCACGCGTGACAGCCGATGCATTTGCGGTGATCGATGACGAAGCCCAGTTTTGTCACGATACCTCCTCCCGAAGGGCGGCCCGCTATAGCAGTTTGCATTTTGATATGGCTACATTGCATACGCTCGGTATATCGGTGGCTGCTCCGCTAGCCAAAATCCTTTGCAAACTGCTATAGCCCGAATCGCCCATGTAA